>CAZAAM010000012.1:0-19904 GCA_964483055.1 uncultured Victivallales bacterium | reverse complement strand
TTCCTCCGAGGAAAAGTGCGATGCGAAATCGAAAATCTTCAGATGCGTCCGACTGTCTGTGATTCCGCCGGCGGCATAGCCGCGCAGCTTCGGAGCTTCCTGCGTCAGCTCGATCTGATACAGCAGGTCGAGATCGAGCCCTGTCGATGAAAAGGGAAGAATCCGATCGTAGGGCGTCAGGTCGAACGGCGCGGACGTGTATGCCTTCAGTTTCGCGCCGGTCGGCTCGAAGCTGTACTCCCCATTCTTCCGCACGAAAGCGACCGCGCCCTCCGTGCCAAGCATGATTCGGTTGCCTCCGCCCAAGTCGCAAAGAGCCTTCAACGACTCCAGCGCGACGCGCCCCGTGGACGGTCGAAACGACGCCGACGCCTCCGCCTTGGCGAAAAATGGTCCGTCGAAGCTCTCTCCGAAACAGAGCAAGGTCTTCGCGGCGCAGTTCAATTCCGTGGAAAGGGAGACGACGCCGCTGCGCCAGCTCACGCGCCCGGAATAGGAGCCTGCGATGTCTTCACAGACCAAAGCAGAAGAGAGAAACTGCGCGCTCTCCGCTGTCAGGCCCTCGCTCTCGAACATGAAGCCATTGCGCGACAAATCCGTAAGCAGAAATTCCGAACGGAAGGCAGGCAGCGTGATCCGTCGTTCGAAGGCGTACAGCTCCCACCGGTCCGTCCGCACGTTCAAGTGAACTTGGTCATGATCAAGGAAGACGCCTTCCGCGCGCAGAGGACAGCTTGCAAACCGATAGTCGCGCACCGAGCCGGAAAAGATGACGTCAAGCGCGAAGGTCGAATGGGACGCGCCGGGATCCGTCACCGAAAGCGAATGAATTCCGATCTGCGCGGAACCGGATGACGACAAAAGATAGACGCGCACGTCTTCGAAATTCAGGCGTTCCACGCCGATGAACGGACGCGCTTTCTTTTTGAGCGCGCCGGACGCCAGAAGCTCCTTGGATTTCGGCACGCCGCCGTCCGCCAAATATTCATGCAGCTCCACCGTCCCTCCGTAGGCGGACCTCGATGAAAATCGCAACCCCGATCCCGGAGGGAAGCCCAGCTCGCGCAAAGAAACGCGCAGACGCGCAAACTCGAAATGACCGTACTTTCCGCTGCCGCGCACTGCGCGAAGCTCGATCGTCCCGTCTAGAATCGACCAGTCGCCCGGTCGCGCCGAAATCTTCCAGTCCGTCGTCAGCGAAACGATCGGAAGAACGATCCAGCAGACCGCCGCGGTCGATGTCGCGAAAAGAAACAAGGCGGCAACTCCGGCCGCCAAAAAAAGCCAGCGGCGCAACAAGCGCCTTTTTCGTTCTGCTGCGTCTGTCAATGTAAATGCTTTCCCGGGACGGCGAAAACGCCGTCCCGACTTTGGACGATGCCGAAGAAATCAGTAATTTTTAACTTCGAGCGCAAAGTACGCGCGCGGATGCTTGCACACAGGACAGAGCTCCGGAGCTTCCTTGCCGTAGTAGATATGACCGCAGTTGAGGCATTCCCAGCGATTTTCGCCGACTTTCATGAAGACTTCGCCGTTCTTCATGTTTTCCGCAAGCGCGAGATAGCGTTCTTCATGACGACGCTCGATGTCTGCAACCTGCGCAAACTGGATCGCGAGAGCTTCGAAGCCTTCCGCCTTCGCTTCCTCGGAGAAGCGCTTGTACATGTCCACCCACTCCTCGTGTTCGCCCGCCGCCGCGTTGATGAGATTCGTCAGCGTGTCGGAAATCCCGCCAAGAGCCTTGAACCAGAGCTTCGCGTGCTCCTTTTCATTATTCGCGGTCGCTTCGAAGATGTTCGCAATCTGCTGATATCCTTCCTTGCGTGCCACGCTCGCAAAATACGTATACTTGTTCCGCGCCTGCGATTCTCCGGAGAACGCATATGCCAAATTCGCTTCCGTCTTGCTTCCTTTGAGTTCCATGGACGCCATCCTTTCCTTCGCTGATGTTTGTTGCCATGTTCGGGGGGGGGAGTCTCTCGCGGAATCCAACTCCGCTCGGACCGATTATTACTCTACTATCGTTTCCGCATTTTGTCAAATCGCCCGAACCGTCCTTTTCACCGCAAACTAAGCTTTTTCAACAATTGAGCTTGCATTTTCTTATTTTTGACGTATAGTATTGTTCGTTGCGAGGAACGACCCTTTTGCAACGCGTGAAAGGCGTCCGGACGTCAAGCGTTTGCAACGCGCGGGCGCGTAACATTAAAACAGCGAGGCGTGTCATGGCCACCAGCAAAAACACGACGAAAACAAAGAAGACTTCCAAGAAAACGGCGGAGCCTGCAAAGAAGATTCGCACTTTGAAGCCGCGCAAGCCTGCGGGCAAGGCGGCGGTCGCTCCCACTCCGGAAGACAATCTGAAGAAGTTCGCTCGCTCCACCATTGCAATGACGTTCGTCAAGAACCACAATGGCGCGTGGGGACATGAGGAGTGGCTCGGTTTTTTGAAGGACCTCGAAGCAAAGGGATACATGCCGATCGACACCGATGCGGTCGGAATGATACTCGAGGAAAAGAAGGTCGCCTTCTTCTCCAAGTGACGTTGCGCGGGAACTGAAGCAATGAGAGCTCGCCCGCGTATTGCACTCACGTCGGGCGATCCTGCAGGAGTCGGTCCGGAGCTTGCCGTCAGGCTCGCTCGTCGGGTCGGGACTTCTTATCCGGATTGCACCCTCGCGATCTATGGCGCTCCAAGCATCCTTCGGGAGGCGTCGCGACGTTTCGCCGACGGAATTGAGCTTGATGTCGTTCCCTGCTCCGAACTTGAATTCGCGGAAATCGTCCCCGGACGACTTTCGGCGAAAGCCGGTCTTTGCGCGCTCGAATCCTTTCGAACTGCCGTGCTCGACGCGATTGCGGGACACGTCGATGCCGTTGTGACATGCCCGATCAACAAAGCGGCCGTCCGTTTGAACGGAATCGATTTCAGCGGTCATACCGGGTTCGCCGCCGAACTTTGCGGCTGTCGCGACTACGTCATGGTTCAATCCGCCGGCTCATTGCGCGTCGGCTTCGTCACCACCCATATCGCGCTCGCCGACGTTCCCAAGGCAATCACTCAGGAACGCATCTTGACGGTTGCGCGTCTGATGCGCGATGCGATCCGCGCAGAAGGAATTTCCGAACCGAAGTTCGCCGTGGCAGCCTTGAATCCGCATGCCGGCGAGGAAGGATCAATGGGCATGGAGGACGAATTGATCGTCAAGCCCGCTGTCCGCACGCTTCGCGAAGCAGGATATGAAGCGGAAGGGCCTTTCCCGCCGGACACTCTCTTCATCGAATCCGTCCGCTCGCGCTTCGATGCGATCATTTCCATGTATCATGACCAAGGGCATATTCCTTTTAAAATGCTCGCATTCGATCGCGGCGTCAACTCCACGCTTGGACTTCCGATCATACGCACGAGCGTCGATCATGGAACGGCGTTCGACATCGCCTGGCGCGGCGAAGCAGCCCTCGGCAGTTTGCAGGCTGCGTTCGAACTCGCATTGCGTCGCGCTCTCGCCAGAAAAAATAATTGACTTTTTGCTTGAAAATAGTTCGAGGCATGCCATATTACAGTCATGCCCGCTTGAATCCGTCAACCGCAACCAACCCCAGGCGTTTTCATGTTCGAATTGGATATTGTCAGAGATTTTTCGGCAGCCCACGTTTTGAAAGACTACCAAGGCGCCTGCGCCAATCTCCACGGACATAATTGGACCGTACAGGTCTTTGTTCGATCTCCGGAACTGGATCAGGTTGGAATCGCGCTTGACTTCAAGATCCTTAAAAGAGAGTTGGAGGCGATTCTCGCCGAATACGACCATAAGTTTTTGAACGAGCTTCCCGACTTTCAGGAGGGAAATCCTACCAGCGAACGCATCGCCATGATCATTTACAAGCGTCTTTCCAAGATCGTGAACAAAGGCGCAGTCCGCATTTTCAAAGTTCGCGTCTGCGAATCTCCGACTTCCGGCGCGTCCTACTTCGAGGAATGATTTCATTAAAAAAAATTTATTTTTCACAATAATTCGAAGAAGCGAATCGTTGTATTGGCATAACGCAAACAGGAAAGGAGTTTGTCTTATGAAGTGCCTTGCTAAAAAATTGCTCGCGACGGCATGCGTCTTTTCCGCATGCGCCCTCTTTTGCGCAACGGCGAATGCACAACCTGCTCCGCGTGGACATCGGGGCGGACATGGATCCGATGGAGTCCGTTTGGCCGGCGACATCGTCCATCTTGTCGGAGAAAGCGTTGGCGTTCTGAACGCCGTCGCCAATCCGCCGCAGACGGTCGTCGTGCAGCCGGCCCCGGTCGTCCAACCCGCTCCGGTCGTCGTGCAGCCGGCCCCGGTCGTCCAACCCGCTCCGGTCGTCGTGCAGCCGGCCCCGGTCGTCGTGCAGCCGGCTCCGCCGCCGCGTCCGGTTCCCCCCCCGCGTCATAGGTAAATCTACTCGCCAAAACCTGAGCGATAGTAAGTACGGTTGTCGCGCTTGCGGCTCCAGACATGTTCAAACATGTCCGGAGCCGCCCCTTTTTTTTGCTTCCTGCGTTCGTGCGACGAATCTGATCGCTCCCCTTTTCCTTTGCATGCGCCGAAACCGAAGCAAAGCTCCGTTCCGGCCGCGCATGAAAACGCATGCGCAAACGTCGGCGTTGCGAAAACTTCTTCCCCTAAGACCCGCCTGCTCTTGGAAGCGCATTGAATCATGAAATGCGATTCGCAGAAGGAAGCGCATTGATCGCATGCATCGATATCGCAGCCCTGTTTCCGGACCCAGATCGACGATGGAAGCGCGTCTTCTCACATTGAAACGGAGCGGAGCCGAAGAGCCGCAGACTTCCATAACTTTATTATCCCCCCCCGTTACTCCATGCAAACGAGCTGAAACAAGAAATGAAATGCAAAATCGAGACATTTCATTCTCCGCTTTTTCTTCGGTCTCAAAAAAGATGCTTTGCATAAAGGAATATTGTTTCAAGCCGTAAAAAAATATTTCAATCTCACTTGACATCGCTCCAGACAGCGCCAAGGTATCATAAAACCCCTATAGGGGGATATTGAAGAAAGGAACGCAAACATGGAGCGACATCATCACAAGCACGAAAGCGCGAAGGCCGTCGTCAACCGCATTTCACGCGCGGTCGGGCATCTGGAATCCATCAAGCGCATGGTCGAAGAAGAGCGCGACTGCTCCGAAATTCTCGTGCAGCTGTCTGCCGTCCGTGCGGCGATCAACGGAATCGGACGCGTCGTTCTGAAGGATCATATCGACCACTGCGTCGTCGATGCGGCGAAACGGGGAGACGCGGAGGCGCTGACCCGCCTGAACGATGCGATCGCGACATTCTTGAAATAAGCAATGAAGGAGGCATGAAAACTGGCATGCAAGACAATCGAAAAGAAATATCATGTTGAAGAAGTTGAACGACATTCTTGCAGGGCTTCCGATGACGATCGCAGCGGGCGTCTTTCTGGGCGCGAGTCTTGCGATGATGCTCGCAGGAATCGAAACGGCATGGGATCCGGCGTGGATCACGGCGCTAATCTGCGGAATTCCGCTGGTCTGCTCGGCGGCGTCGCGTTTGATCTTCAAAGGCTGGATCTCGTCTGCGCTGCTGATCTCCATCGCCATGATCGCGGCGATCGCCATCGGAGAGCTGTTCGCGGCTGGCGAAGTCGCGTTCATCATGGCGCTCGGCGCGATTCTGGAGGACATGACAGCCGCACGCGCGAAAAAAGGAATCAGCAAGCTGCTCAAGCTCGCGCCGCAAACCGGACGCATCGTCGAAACCGTTGCGGGCAAGGAGATCCTTCACGAAATTCCAGCGAAGGACATCCGCGCGGGCGACCATTTGCGCGTGCTTCCGGGAGAAACGATTCCCGCCGATGGAACGATTCTCACAGGCGCGACGTCTGTCGAACAGTCCGTCATGACGGGCGAATCGCATCGTGTTCGACAAGACAGGGACGCTCACCTGCGGAAAGCTGGAGGTCTCCGATGCGGTTCCCGCGGAATCCGATGTCGAAGGAACGGAGCTTCTTCGGCTTGCGGCCGGCGCCGAGCTGCGCTCTGAACACCCGCTCGGAAAGGCGATCGTCCGTTGCGCAGAAAGTCGCGGCATCGAGCCGCCTGAAGCGACCGCATTCTCCATGTCTCCGGGCAAAGGCGTTTCCGCTCGGATTGATGGGAAGGACGTTCTTTGCGCCAGCGAGTCGCATGTTCGCGGCCGGCGGATTCCCGTTCCGCCCGCGTTCGAAGAAACTTTGACCGCGTTCCGCGAAGACGGCAAGGCGGTCGTGCTCGTCGTCCGCGACGGAATCCTGATCGGCGCGATCGCCCTGTCCGACGCGCTTCGGAATGCGGCGCCCGCGGCTGTCGTCCAATTGAAACGGCTCGGAGCAGGCGTCTCGCTCCTGACCGGGGATCATGCGAAAACGGCAAGACGGTTCGCTGCGCTTGCGGGAATCGGCGACGACGACGTGAAGGCGGAGCTCCTGCCGGATGAAAAGGTCGCGGAGATCCGCAGGATGCGCGACCGGGGCGAAGTCGTCTGCATGGTCGGCGACGGCGTCAACGACGCGCCCTCGCTCAAGATGGCCGACGTCGGCGTCGCGATGGGCGGCATGGGCAGCGACATCGCCTTGGAAGCGGCTGACATCGCGCTCATGGGCGACGACGTTTCCCGCATCCCGTATCTGAAGCGTCTCGCGAACGCGACCGTCTCTACGATCAAGTTCAACATCATTCTCTCCATGGCGATCAACTTCGTTGCGATCGCGCTTTCAACCGCGGGGGTTCTGAATCCGGTCACCGGCGCGCTCGTACACAATGCAGGCTCCGTGCTTGTCGTTCTTAATGCGGCGCTCCTCTACGACCGCAGGCTGGAATAGGCGAGAAAGCAAGGATGCGCGAATCTTTTTCCGCGCCTCGCCGGGACATCCTTTGCATTCGGGCGTTCCGCGTTATTGTATAGCGGACGCAAAACAAGCGGGAAGGCATCCCCATGCGCAGACAGGACCGTGAAATTCGAAATGCTTCGGACATTCACGGCATGCTTCGGAGAAACAACATCCCCGTCGTCTCCATGCTTGACGGAAGCAGACCTTGCGACTTTATGACGGTCTATGCGTTTTCTTTGGAGGATGGCTGCGTCGCGCTCCACTTCCACGGCGCGGCGGAAGGATGCAAGGCGGAGACTCGCCAGCGCAATCCCGGCGTCTTCTTCAAGACCTTGAGCGAACTCGCTGCGATGGAATATTCCATGTCCGCGTCAACGCATGGGAGAACACGAACACGGGCGGCAACGATGGACGGCGCTTCTTCCGTCGTAACGACGGCATGAACGCCGTCTTCTTCGACGAACAGGAGGAATTCGTTCCCATGAAAACGCGGAGAAGAACAAGGCCTCCGGGGATTGGACGGTCTCAACGAACAAGCCTCCGTCTGCAATTCGTCAGCGTTTCGTCTTTCCGCTAGCCGTCTTCGGCAGGCTTTCCACTGAAAGAAAAGACTTCGGGACCTTGTACGGAGCCAGCCGTTCATAGCAATGACGCCGCAAAGCCGCCGGATCGAATGCGCCGACGATCTCCGCAATCGGAAGTTCGCCGAACGCCGACGACGGCACGGAACGAACACGAGCCTCTCGAACTCCCGGAAATTTCAGAAGGACGCTTTCGACTTCCTGCGGAAAGATCTTCATCCCGCAAAAGTTGATGACGCTTTTCGCCCTGCCGAGCAGAAAAAGACAGCCGTCTTCGTCCACGCGTCCGAGATCGCCCGTATCGAACCAGCCGTCCGGACACGCCTCCGCACGCGTTCGATACGGGTTCAAATAGGCATCGAAAAAACCAGGACCGGAAATCAAAACTCGTCCTGTTCCCTCTGCGTCCGGCTCGTCGATGCGCAGTCGGTACGCCGGTTGAATGCGTCCGACGGATGCGGCCTTGGACGCATCGCGCCCATCATTGATGCAGGGAAGGCCGACCTCGATGATTCCATAGGCCTGTGAAACGGGAAGATGAAAACGACGGCGAAACTCTTCCGCAAGATCAGGCTCCATCCGCATTGCGGTGGACACCGCCTGCTTGACGCACGCGAAATCTTCCGGATTCAACACGCCCGAATTGCAAAAAAGGCGGTAGTGGTATGGCGTGGCATAAAGAAGAGCAGGACGAATCCTTCGCAGAGCTTCTTCCAAATGGCTTTCCATCGGTTGCGGACAAATTGAAATCTCCGCGCCGCAACGAAGAAACAGGAGAATCGTCACGACGAAATGAAACGCCATGTCGAGCGTCCAAAGCACGCGGTCCCCGCGAGCAACGCGGAGTTCGACGCAGGCGCTCGTGCGCGCAAGAATGCTGGAATGGCTTAAAATCACGCCCTTGTGAGTCCCGGTAGTTCCGGAGGAGAAGCGAATGAACGCCGCAAAGTCGTCTCCGAAACGCAAAGGACGTATCTTCTCATCCAAGGCGACCAGGCGCAACTCGAAACGAAAGGATTCCGGCGCAGGAACGCGTGTTCCGTTCCGATCCGTCAGGCGTGCATCGGCAAGAAGGAAGTTGACTTCGCAATCCCGAATCGCCTGTTCGCATTCCTGTAATTGCGCGCGAGTTGAAAACGGAATCACAGCTGCGGATATGGAAAGGATCGCAAGCGACGCGACGATGCATTCGTAGGAATCTTCGGCCAGCACGGCGACGCGCGCATAGGAGGCGACGCCCATGGCCTTCAATGCATCCGCAAGCGCATGGACGTCTCGAAAAAGCTCTGGATAGGAGAAAGTCCGATCGGGGTCGGATACGGCAATTCCGCTCCAGCCCGAGCATTCCTGCTCGATTCGGGCGACAAGATTGGTCATCGAGACGTTCTCCACAGTTGAACCGTTTCATCGAACCAGCGGAACAGATCGCACTCAGGAAACACGCCTTCTCGATAGGAAAGCGCAAAGCGCAGTCTGCCGCCGCAGCGCGTGACGAAAACGCCGACGCCAGGACGCGGCGGCACGGCCGGGAGGTGAATCGCGTTGTGAAAGCGCGACGGAAGATAGGAAAAAAGGAAGGATCCGTACAGGATCTCCGTCATGGAACGCAGAAAGCGTTTCATGAAAAAGAAGGGCGCGATGCGAATCAGGAAGGACGCATGTCGCACGGCTTGCGGGAGATGCGACGCAGCGGCCTCAATAAAGCTTTTGCGCGAGACTATGTCGGAATCCTCTCCGGACTTCGCCGTCTGGAGCGGTACGACGGCCCAACGGTTGAAATACGGTCCGGCTCCGGCCAGCTCCTCTTCGAAATCGCGAAGATCCACGGTCATGGGAACAATGATCTGCCCTTCGCCGGCAAGAGAGGAGAAGCCGCGTGAAAACGCGGCAAGAAGATGCGGAACAAGAAAAAAACCGCCCGACTCCGCATCGATCCGTTCCGTCTCTGCTTCAGTAAGAGTTTGAATTCGAAAAAGATTGCGGGCCGAAGAAACGATGTTTGAACGCGCGATCGGGCCATCCGCGCGCAACTTGACAAGATGAGCCATGAAGGCGCGTCCGGATTCGAATTGGCGTTTCCAGTCGTCGAGATGCGGCTTTTCCAGACCTTTGACTTCCGGGAGATCGCGATCAGGCCGCATGGCGGACAGCAAGGCCTCCGCGCCGACTCCGTCGAAGAGAGCATGCTGAAAGCGGAACACGGTTCCTTCCGGAAGCCGTGCGGCATGAATGCTGGAGCGCAACGGTTCATTCATGAAATCCGAAAGGGTCATCGCTTTGGAACGGTGCGGCGGCATCGGGGGAAGCGAACGCCAATAAGGGGCTAGATTCCAAAGACATCTGCCGGGACGTCCGAAAGGTGCGAATGCGGGAAGACGTTCCAATCCGATCTCGTCGTCTGGGAAAAGAATGCCGAAGTCATGCGTTCCTGCAGGCGTCTTGCGGCAAAGCTCTGAAAGAAACAGCTCCGTATAGTCCGCTGAATCCAGCCAATTCTTCATCCGCGGGAAAGCTCCGTGCTAATTCGCGCGGCAAGGGCGCGAATCGTCCTTGTATCTGATGCGGGAAGATTCAGCTCGTAAAGCTTGAGACCCCATGCACGTTCCACTGCAAGCAAAAGTTCGATGAACGTCATGGAATTCAAGCCGTTTGAGCGCAATGAGGATTCCGCATCAAGTGAGGCGGCGTCCTTTTTCAAGATTATTGAAATCTCCTCGCGAAGTCTTTGTTCAATCTGTTCTTGCGTCATGCATCGTCTCCTTGATGAAAGTAAGATAATCGGGCGGCATGGGCATGGAATCCGACGAGGGAGCGCATAGAATCGCAAGCGCGAACTCCATAGGCGGAACAGCCAGCGAAGCCCAAACGCGGTCCGCAACGATGGACCGCTCCTCAAAAAACAGAAGAAGAGCCTGCGGAGCGGTTTCTTCTCTCAAAAAAGCGTCCGCAAGCTGGAACATGCGCAACGGAAGATCCGTTCCCCCTGAAATCGAACACGCCGGACCGGAAAGGCGGAAACGAATGGAAACCTGCGCCTGTACGGAATTATGCACGGAATGGGAAAAGGAAAAGGGACTCGCCTGCTCTTCAGGATAATCCATAAGATCGTCCTGAAAAGCGCAGATGCGGCCTTGAGGTCCCAGCATGCTGCCGAACAGCATCGCGGCATCGGACGACGGACGGCAAGAAAGCGAATCGACTGCGGAAATTGCTGCAATGGAAAGGCGATCCGAGCGACGCGGGAGACCAAGACGCGCCTTTTCCGCTTTGAGAAAATCGTTCGGAAACGTTCCGTTTTCCTGTGATCGAACCCATGAAGATGCAAGGAGTTTCATTCGGTCGGAATCCTTTCTGCGATCAACGCGGAAGCGCACCCGCCGAATGCAAGCGAAGTTGAAAGGGCGAAGCGCGCGTCTTCTTTCAGCGCAAGAGGTTTGCGCAAGGGGGGATATGGAATGTCGTCGGGGAGATTTTCAAAACCTGCGCTTGCCATTGCGCGCCGCTCGTCAAGCATCAGCAGAGACAAGACGAACTCCAATGTTCCTGCAGCGCCAAGAGCATGTCCGGTAAGGCCTTTCGTCGATAAATAAGGAACTTCTCCGAAAATGCGGAAAAGAATTTGCGATTCGCATCTGTCGTTGATTTCCGTTCCTGTTCCATGCGCATTCACGAATGCGATCGCTTCCTGCGGAAGCTCCGCGCGACGCAGCGCATCCTCAATTGCGCGCGCAAGTCCTTCGCCATTCGGCGCAGTCATATGAAACGCATCGCTCGCCATTCCGAAGCCGCGCAAGGAAAAACGAGGCGAAAAACCGCGTTCGCGTACGGCATCGGGTCGTTCCAAAACAACGACAGCAGCGCCTTCGCCCAAATTCAGGCCGGAACGCGCGGCATCGAACGGACGGCAGGCAGACGACGAAGTGATTCCAAGGGAATGAAATCCGGCGACAGGCACTGGATCAAGGGCATCAGATCCCGCTGCGACGACGCAGTCGCAGACGCCTGAGAGAAGAAGCAGAACTCCGACGGAAATCGCATCGGCGCCCGAAGAACAGGCGTTGGAAATCGTATAAGCAGGACCGGCCCAGGAGTATTTGCGGCAAAGAGCAGATGCAGGATCGTCGCCGGGATCCAATCGCGAAAGGAACGTCGAGTTCCCGCGAAGGCGCGGATAAACGCGCTTGAGGTCGTTCAAACGGACCGCGACGGTCGTTCCGACAACGCATGCCGTTCGCATGGATGAAAGTGCGTCAAAGGTAAGATTCGCATCGCGCATCGCTTCGCTGAGCGCATGTTCCAGAAGGCCAAGAGTCCGCGTCGTGCCATTCGCATCGTCGCACGGAAAGGGAACTGCGAAGACAGGATCGGAAATGCCGGTCTGCACGCGTTCGAAAGCGGGGAGCGGAGTCGGCGGCGCGGCTTCCCCGCGAATCAATGACCTTGCGGAGGCGCAATCCGCGCCAATGGAACAAATCATGCCCAATCCAGACACGCAAGGATGAAACTTCAGAGGCTTCGTCATAGGATTTCACTCCCATATGTTTTCAAACAAGAAGCATTCGAAAGGATGCGCCTGCGCAGCGCGTTCCAGAAAGGCGGCGTATTCGCGAACGCATTGGCGGAGACTCTCCGAACGCCGCCCGCCCATCGGGCGCAAGGTCGGACCGATTTCGACGACCAGTCTCCGGCTCGGACCATCCTTGAAAGCGACGAAAGGCAGAACGGGCGCTCCGGCGCGAGAAGCGATCAAAAAAGGAAAGAGCGGGAAGCGCGCGCTTCCTCCAAGAAAGGGGACATGTTCGCTGGACGTTGAGTTAGGATCTGAACCGCGGTCGGCGAGAAGAGCCAGCGCCATACCGTTTTCAAGGGCGTCATAAGCATCCAGAACCCAGTCCGCGCCATCGCGAATGGAAATCACCCGCGCTGATGCGCCGAGCGCGCGGAACTTATCGACTTCTGCATTTTTATCGCTTTCTGCAAGAAAGCAACTCAGCTTCGGAGACGAATCCATATAGCGCATCGCCGCCTGCCATGGACCAAAATGCGCTCCCGCCAGAACAAGCCCCTTTGATTCATTTACAAGCGAATGAAAATCCTCGCTGTTGCGTTCAATCGAAACGAGCATGTCGCGCGAAGCGGCTTCGGACATGACCAAAGCCTCTCCTTGAGATGCGAACAGCTTCCAGCAAGCTCGCAGGAAGCGCAGGCCGCCGATTCCAGGAAAACGATGCTGAAGATACGGTCTTGCCGATTCGCGAGCGCCACGATCGAACAATGCGTAAAAGAATGCCACTAGATGCGCGAAACGGCAGGTCCGCACAACGCCGAGAACGGACAGCATGATGCGGAAGGCGGCGATGCCGGCCGCTGAACCGCGCGTCTCACTCAATCGTCGCTTCATGCTTGTCGCGCCTCCGTTTGAAAGATTTACGTTTCAGGATTCTTGCAATGAAATACACGAGCGCCGCGAACAATGCGGCAAAAATCGGCGCAAGAATCAGCGAACCGAGAAACCATTCAAAGATTCTCTCGTGAGCCTGCGCGCCAAGCGTTTCCATTGAAAATTCGGTAAGGAACCGTCCATGACGCATCCAGTAGCCGGCTTCAATGCAAAGAAAAGGACAGAGCGGAGGCTGGAACGGCTGTTGCGCCAAAAAAGCCATCGCCTTGTTCAAATGGAGACGGAAGGCGACATAAAGAATCGCAACGGTATGACACGCGATCAGCGGAAGAACCGCGAGGAACGCCCCGACAAAGGCTGCAACCGCAAGCCCTTCCGGAGAAGAATTTTCGCGCAGGATCCACAAAAGGAGCTCCTTGGGACGCGCAAAGGACGGAATTTCGCTTTTCCCTCCCCCTCCAAGTTTTTTATGCGGCCAGGGAAGAAGACGACGCCCGATCAAACGCGCATGCAAAAGGGAAATCCGGAAATTGTCCATGAAGGGACGAAAATGCGAAATACGCTCTCCCTGAGGAAGATAATGCGTACGAATCGGGATGTCGTGCAGCTCGATGCCCGCCCATGCGCAACGGGTCAGAAGCTCCGTTTCCGCATTGTAATGTTTTGTATGACAATGGATTTTCAGAAGATAGCGAAGCGGATATGCGCGGAAGCCGCTTTGCGTGTCCGCAACGCGCCTTCCCGTCTCAAGGCGAAAGCAGAAATTCGACAATCTTCGTCCGAACTTGCTGGAGTTTGGAACGTTCGGAGCATTGAAGTCTCTCGCGCCGATCAAAAGGCTGAAGTCGTTTTTTTCCATACATGAAAGGAAAAGCGGAATGTCCTCCGGGTAATGCTGACCGTCGGCGTCAAGCGTGATCATGTAATCGAATTCGCGCGAAGCGAGAAGGCGGGCAGCGGCCAGAATGGCCGCGCCTTTCCCTTCGTTGCGCGGCAAGCGCAGGACCTCGACATGCGGCAGGGCTTTCGCGACGTCGAGATCCGTCGAGCCATCGTCGACGACGAGCAGATCCTTCGTTACGGCAAGAGTCCGTGCGACGACATCGCAGATCGTCCCGGCATTATTGTAGACGGGAATGACGACGCACCACTTCATAAGGACACCTCTCCGCTTGCAGCGTCGAGCATCGCGCGAACGCGAAGAAAACCGACTTTGTGAATGCGGCGCAAGGCGTTCGTGCGAAGACTAGGCGGGAAGATACGATAGGAGTCATCTCGAAACGCTTCTGATAGAACGGAATCCACGGTTTTCTTCTCCAATCCGGGCGCATAATAATAGCGATGCGGCGAAGAGAAGGCGAGATTGGCAGGCGCCCTGCCCTCTTCCTGCGCGCGCTTGTGCAAAGGCGTTCCGGGAAGGATACGGATTCCGCTGAAGATGTCCGCATGACAGTCGCCGAGGGATCTTAGATTGTCGATTCCCCTGCGCAAGGTCGCCGGCGTTTCGCCAGGCCCTCCGAACATGACCGAGACGGAAACCGAAACGCCTCGCGCACGGAGCATTTTGCAAGAGCGGGCGGCCTGCTTGAAATCAAAAGGCTTGTTCAGACCGCGCAAGGTTTCGTCGGTCGTGGCGTCGATGCCGATCTCGGCATGCGCCAACCCCGCAGAGACCATCATGTCCGCGTCGCGCTCCGTCAGCGAAAAGGGCGTGACGAATGCGGAAAAAGACATCGGGAGCGGCGCGGAGCAGAGTTCGCGGAAAGCTCCCCCGGGATCATTGAAGACGGAATCCGTGAAAACGGCCAGGGCGTCCGGGACGATGCGTTTGAGTTCGCGTAAATCGTCAATTACGGAATTCTTGTCTCGAACTTGCACATGATGCCCTTCCAAAAAAGGATACGTGCAGTATGCGCATGAAAACGGGCAGCCGCGCTTGGCGCATATCGGAACGCATTTCGCCTGTTCAATGTACCAGCGAAGCATGACAGGATCATAATCCGCTCCAAGAAAGACGTCCCCTGTTCCACGCAGAATCGCTCCGAGGGGCGGGGGCGTTCCGGCTTCAAGCGCGGAAGCAAGACGCGGAACCGCCTCTTCGCCGGGCCCTGCGACGCCGAAGTCGGCGCCGCAGCGGGCAAGGATTTCCTTTGGAGAAATCGAAAAACCGGCCCCTCCAAGGAAAAGCGGCGCTCGCGAAAAACTTTTGCAGAAGCCGCAGATGCGGGCGGCATCCGAAAGCCAGTCATCGCGCTCGACCGTGCTGTCGACAGAATCAATGTTACGAATGGAAATTCCGATCGCATCTGGAGAAAACTCCGCAATTGCTTTGGAAATAGAAAGTTCCGGCTCTAAAGAAGACGCTAGAATGTCGAGCTGGCGCGCTTCGTGCCCTGCAAGACGCAAGGCGCGTGCAACGACAGACATTCCAATCGGATAGACCGGATATGGATCGACGCAGCAATTGACGGAAACGAGAAGAATCTTCATGAGGCGCGCATCCAGTCGAGGAGTTCAGTGAACAATGGCGGGCGCGACTTCCCGTGAAGAGCGAGAAAAGATAGAACTCGCTTGCATGCATAATGAAAGACAAGAACCGCATCCATTCTGTCAATGGCAAGGTGCATGTCTATAGCCTCCCAAAGCGCCTCCCAGCGTCCCAGCGAATCAATATAACGCGCAGGCCCATGCAAATGCAGCGAGATCGCCGCCTCCGAAAGCGGAGTCGTCGGCAATGTCGCTACAAACAGATGCCCCTGTCCGAGATTTCGGCCGAACTGCACATAGTCATGATAATAGCGCATGTTTTGCTCATGACAGCCCTCGCGCCCGAAATCAAGAATCGCGGTACGCGCAGCGGGCACGCTTTCGGCGTCAAGATAAGCCATTGCGCTGCAATGCATGTATGCCTTTGTCTTCTCGTCTCCCCTGCGAAAGTTGTCGAAGGTGGCGGATATGGGAAATCCCGGCTGCAGGGTTGCAGCCGCACGGAGCTCCCGCCATGATTCGGCCGAACACGATATATTTTTTCGGAAGGTCTTCACTGTCATAGCATTCAGACATGCAGCACCTGCAATATGCCAATCGTGTTGTTCCATCAGGCCACCTCCAGAAGAACAGCGGAATTCAAGCCGCCGAACCCGGCGTTCAAAGAAAGGACGCGCGGCTTCAAAAAAGAGCGTATCTTATTTGAAACCATTGTCTCTGCTCCTGAAATCGGATGATGAAGAGATGTCTGCGGAGGAACTACTCCCGTTTCAAGCATTCGAATCGCCGCCGCAGTTTGAACCATGCCGGCGGCGGAAAGAGTATGACCGCATCCCCCCTTCACGGAAAGGAGCGGAGGCGATTCATGCGGAAAGAGCTGTTTCAGCGCGTTGATTTCCATGGCGTCATTGTAAATCGTCGCCGTTCCGTGGCCGATCACTGCGCCAATGTCTTCCGGCCGTACGCCTGCCGTACGGATCGCCAGGCGCGCCGCCTCTGCAAGCCAGTCGCCCGCCTCCATCGGAGCGGTTACGTGGGTTGCGTCGCAAGACGATCCCCAGCCGGCAACAATCGCGAGCGGTTTCCAGCCGCATTTCCGAGCGAAGGAAAGCGAGCAAAGATTTACGGCGACCGCGGCATCTCCAAGGACAAGACCGTCGCGGTCCCGGTCATAGGGGCGCGGAATTCCGGCGGAGACGGCGTGGAGCGTAAAGAATCCGGAATGAACGAATTCGCTGACATAATCAAGCCCAATCACCGTTGCCGAATCAAGGCGTCCTGCACGAATCATCGATGCGGCGATTCCGAGCGCCATGTTCGAAGAAGCGCATGCGGCGGAAACGATCTGCCCGGATCTCTTTCCGCAAATTCCGAGCGCCTTTTCCAGCAGGGTGTCCGAAGTGCAGCGGCGCTCTTTGTTTTCAAGATATTCGATTTCGCCGACAGAAGCGGTAAGAAAGAGCTCCGCGGCGTCGGGAAGCAGTCGCGCAGTCGGCGCAACGAGTCGAAGCAGCTTTTCCGGGATGCGTGCGGTTCCTTCATTCTCAATGTTCGGAATCAGCCCTGCGATCGCATTTTTCCAATTCTCGTTTTCAAAGCGTACGCAAGGGGAAAACGCAGTCCGTCCGTCAAGAAGCCCCTGCCACAAAGGCTCGATTCCGTGTCCATAGGACGTATGAACATCGCAGGCGACAATGACGGGAAGGCGTTCATCCGGCATGATCGAACTCCCCGTTCCGCCATCGCGTCAAGAAGGCGGACCACATGTCGGGGACATGCCAAAGCGTCTCGCCGGTCGCAGCGTCAACGAAAAGCTGCACTGACAACCCCTCGCAGCAAAGCGCGCCGGCTCCATTGAAAATGGAATATTCAACGTTGATGCGCGGAGAATCGAGCCAGACGAGGGCAGCCTGAATCGTGATTTCATCGTAAAGCCGCAACGGACGCAGATAGTCCGCATGCAACTTGACGATCGGGGCGGTCAGACCGGCCGTCTTCAGCGAATGGTAGCAGAAGCCGCATTTGCGCGCAAGTTCCGTATGCGCCAGCTCGAACAGGGCGGGATAGTTTCCATGCCAAACCACATCCATCAGATCCACTTCGCGAAACTGGACGCGATGTCGGACGGTTGCGACGATCGGCAACGGAGACCCCGGCTCGCGCGGAAAGCGGCAATTGTCGCGTCTTCTCATTCCGCCGCCTCCTCAAGTTCGAATTTCGCCGACGAAATCAGCTTTCCATCCGTTGCGATTTCAGCATTGAGAGTTCGAAATGAATCGCTTGCACGAATCCGCAACTCCGACGGCATGCCGGGGCGCAACGGACGGACGAATTTGACGCGGTCGCATCGCCTTATCGCCAGACGGCGTCCCGAGACAAGTTCCGCAAGGCGTCGCGCCATAAGAAGCTGAATCACGCCGGGCAGGATCGGATCGCCGGGAAAATGTCCGCGAAATCCGCAGAAGGAATCGGGCAAGACGAACGAGCAGACGCAAGCGCCATCGCGCAGTTCGCGCTTTTCAAACATCCGATCAAGCTCTTCGATCAAGTTCATGCGTCGTCCTCTCTTTTTGCCGCGACGCCTTCTTTCGACATGCGTGTCGCGTGCGCGCAATCCGTTTCATCGGTCAATATATCCTTCAGACGCATTTTGTCAATGCCTCATTCGCTTTTTTGCAGAAATGCGCGCACGCGAAAACCGCTAAGGGAGGGAAGCAGGAAGACGGAAACGAACCATGCCGCAGCAAGGCCGACGATCAGCGTCATGCCCGTTTCTCGCAAAAGCGGGTGGCGCGCGAACAGAAGAGCCGCGCCGCCTGCGAGCGACGTCAAAGCGGAAAGCGTGACGGACCATGCCGCATGTCGAAAGGATTCTTCATCGCGACTCGACAGGACGAAGACGCCGTAATCCAAGGAAAGCCCGGCAAGCACGATCAGGCCGATCCGAACGGCAAGACCGACTTCGGCGCCTTGCGGAGCCATGACGGAAAGGGACGTCAGCAATGCGGCGGCGACAGGCAGCCATGCAAGAACGCTTTTCCAAACGCTCCGGAAGTAGACCAGCGGGAAAAAGACGGCGATCGCGATCGCCAACAGAACGGGAATCCGAACGGAATGGATAATGTCGTTCGCGAGCATCGACGGGAGAGCGGATTGGGAAACGAGTACGGCATCCGTCCCATGCAAAAGGCTCAAAACAGGCGCATCGGGAGCGGCGACGACCGCCACATGAAACATGCCGTCGCGGCCCTGCGTCGCAAGCCTCTCCAAAACGGGCCGGAAAAGTTCCGGCGGCTCGGCCGGCGGGTTCTCCAGTCCCTCGCGCAGACGCGCCAAAAAGGGGAGAAAGACTCCGGATTCGAAACCGATGCGCTCCGCTGCGGCTTCGAGTTCTTCGGAAAAACGATCAAGGTTGAAGTCTCTCCTCCATGATGCAAGATTCGCAGCGCGGACCGAGTGCGTTGGCCAAAGAGCGGTCGGCGAAAATACGCCTGATTCTGCGGAAGCCGTCCAAGCGGCAGGAATCTTCGCCGTCGCATCATCGCGGGTCGAGCCTGAAAACAATAGAAACGACGGCGAACGCGACGGATCGGTCTGAAACCATTCCGCCTGACGCCGTGCGGGCAGATCGACGGATTCCGGAGTCATGTCGAATGCGCGCAGGCCTTGTTGCGAGCGTCCGGAATCATATGAAAACGGACGCGGTCGAAACAGAAGCGGCATGCCGATCAAGAGGATCAAGAGACATGCGATCGACCCCTTTCGTCCGAAGGGATGGAGAGAAAAAGGACGAGCTCCGATGTCGTTGTCTTTCCGAATAAAGATGTTCGGAAGAACCATCATAGCCAGGAGAAGACATGCGATCAAGCTCGTGCCGACGAAGAAGCCGAGCTGCCGCATGCCTGAAATCGGCGTGCAGAGAAAGGCAAGGAAAACGCCGGCCGACGTGAACGCGCCAAGAAGCAGCGGAGGAACAATTCGAACCAATCTTCTCAGCGGGCGCGCGCCGCGCATCGCCGCATAAATATGAATCCCGTAATCTACGCCGAGCCCGACAATCACGCCGCCCATGCCTGCGATCATCAGCAGCGCAGGGCGAAAGATCGCCGCCGTCAGAGCCAGCATGAGGAACGCGGCGAAGCAGGCGACGAAGGGGATAAGCAAGGTTCGGACGTCGCGATGAAAAAGCAGAAACGTCAGAATGGTGAAAATGACAATCGATGCGATCGTCGCCGCGCGCACGTCGCTGCGCAGGACGCGCTCGTTCTCCACGGCATGCTGGTGAGGCAGGACGAATTCCGATCGCGCGCCTGGCACGGCGCATTCCTGAAGCGAGCGCGTCAGATGGTCGCGCAGACGAATTCCTCCGCGCGGATCTCCCGGCGATACGGACGTTTCCAAAAGAATCATCAAATGCAAGCCGTCAGGAGAAATCAGCCGGGACGCGCCTTCCTTCAAAGCGATTCCGGAAACCTGCCGAAAGACTTCCAAACGGGCAAGCAGACGCATGCTCATCCCTGTCGGGTCGGAAAGCGTCATCGAGGA
>CAZAAM010000011.1:0-19958 GCA_964483055.1 uncultured Victivallales bacterium | reverse complement strand
ACAACGCCGTTCACGTTCTTCGCCACAGTCGAAACGATCATGCTCCTTGACGCAACGCCGATCTTTGCGGACATTGATCCTGCAACGTATGATATTGATCCGAAGAAGGTTGAAGAGGCGATCGAGCGCACGGAGAAGGAAGGCCGCTTGAAGATCAAGGCGATTGCGCCGGTGGATCTTTTCGGCCTTTGCGCGGATTACGATGCGCTGCTTCCCATTGCCAGGAAATACGGCCTTGCCGTGATTCAGGACGCCTGCCAGGCGTTCGGCGCGACAGCTCCAAGCGGGAAAAAGGCGCCGGCGATCGGAACGATCGGCTGCACGAGCTTCTTCCCCGCCAAGCCGCTCGGCTGCTACGGCGACGGCGGCGCGGTTTTCACGGACGATGATGATCTTTACGCCAAGCTGGATTCGATCCTCGTTCACGGACGCGCTTCGGACGACAAGTACGACAACGCGCGACTGGGTCTCAATGCGCGCTGCGATACGATTCAGGCGGCAATCCTGCTTTCGAAGCTGGAAATCTTCCCCCATGAAGTCGAACTTCGTCAGAAGGTTGCCGCCCGGTACCGCGCCAATCTCAATGGCGTCGTTTCTCTTCAGAAAATTCCGGACGGCAATCTCTCCGTCTATGCGCAATTCTGCCCGCGCTCGCCGAAATTTGCGGAGATTCAGGCTGCGCTGAAGGCGCAGGATGTTCCGACAGCGCGCTACTATCCGATCCCGATGCATCTGCTCGGCGCGACGAAGCGCCTGGGCGGGAAGGTCGGCGACATGCCGAATGCGGAGGCGGCGGCGTCTGACATCTTCGCGCTTCCAATGCATCCGTATCTCGACGATGCGACGATCGATCGAATCTGCGAGACGATCGTTGCGACGGTCAAGAACGCCTGATTCGATCCGCGCGATGCGCGTGCGGCGAAAGCGTGCGCGCATTCATTGCGGACTTTCGCGTTTCATCAAGATTTTCGATTCAGGATTCATGCCGGAAACGAGCTGAAGATCGCTCGACCTTCTGGCATTTTTCAGCAAAGGCGCAAGGAACGAAAAGAGATGAATCCATTCTCCTTCGACAGCGAAAAGCATTTGGAGGAGCAGTTCGCTTCAACGCGGACGCGAATGCCGCGGCAAGGTTCGCCTGAGGGGAATCTCCGGGGATGCAAGATGCGCAGTCGCGTCTTCATGCGCCGACGGTCAGCGCTTGACTTCGCAAGATTGGGGGCAGCGCTGCAGGCGATCTTTGCTTTGCAAGTCGCATTTTTGTTTTATGAAGCAAAAAAGTTTTCAAATCGAATATTTTCGAGTTTGTAAAAAACGACGCAATAAAACTGCGTTTCGGGACGTTATATAAAAAACTTCGACATTCCTTTACAAGATTTTTAGGAAAGGCTGAACGAATATGAAATGGAAGAAAGCAGCGGGTACGGCCTGCGGCGCGATCGTTCTCGCGGCCGCCGTCTTCGGCGCATGGCGCTATTATACGCACAAGATCAAAGAGCGAACTATCGTGACGTATAAGACTGCGCCGGTCGCGCGCCAGCTGGTTCAGTCCGTCATTACTTCAACCGGAACCGTGGAGCCGGAAGAACTTGTCAACGTCGGCGCGCAGGTCGGCGGCATGATTACGACGTTCGGCGTCGATTCCGACGGGAATCAAGTGGATTATCGTTCGCCCGTCAAATCCGGCATGGTCTTGGCGAAAATCGACGACTCCACTTATGTGACGGCGCGCGATACGGCGAAAGCTTCCCTGGAAGAGGCCGAGGCGAAGGTCATCTATGCGATGGAGCAGGCGGAAGCGGAATACGATCTTGCGGATCGCGAATATCAGCGTGCGAAGGCCCTTTACACCGCCAGCGTTCAATCGCAGAGCGAATACGATACGGCGCGCACGGAGTTCAAGAAGGCCGAGGCGAACTTGAAGCTGCAGAAGGCTTCGATCGCGCAGTCCGAGGCGCAGGTTGATTCCGCGAAGGCTCAGCTTCAGCAGGCCGAGTTCAATCTCGGCTACTGCACCATCAAGTCTCCGGTGGACGGAGTCGTGATCGACCGTCGCGTCAATATCGGACAGACGGTGAACGCCAGCATGGATGCGCCGAGCCTTTTCCTTTTGGCGAAGGATCTTTCCCGAATGCAGGTATGGGTCTCGGTGAATGAAGCCGACATCGGACAAATCAAGGTCGGCGGCCGCGTGGTCTTCACCGTGGATACGTTCCCTGGAAAAACGTTCGAGGGAACGGTCAAGAAAGTCCGTCTGAATGCGACGATGTCCCAGAATGTCGTAACCTATATCGTGGAAATCGACACTGACAACAGCTCCGGACTGCTTCTGCCGTATCTTACGGCGAATGTGGATTTCATTCTTGAAGAACGCGAAAACGCGCTTTCCGTGCCGAATTCCGCACTTCGCTTCCAGCCGCCGGAGGCGGCCGGCGTGCAGAGTCAGCGTCCTGCGAAATCCGCGCAGAACGAGGGGCTTGTCTGGGTCACGGACGACGGCCGGAACATCCGCCCCGTCTATGTGAAGATCGGAATCAACGACGGCTCCTTGACGGAAATCCTTTCGGGTCTGGAAGAAGGAATGCACGTCGTAACGGGAAGCACGGTCACGACGACGACGGCGGAAAAGGCGGAGGCGGAGGCCAAGGCGTCGGCTGCGTCCAGCCCGTTCCTTCCGAAGCCGCCGCCGCGACCGGGGAGCAAGAAGAAATGAGCCTGATCGAACTGCGTGACATCGAAAAGACCTATCATTTGGGCGAAATGAGCGTCCCGGTTCTGCACGACATCAATTTTACGATCGAGCAGGGCGAGTACGTCGCTCTGATGGGCGCGTCCGGATCCGGAAAGAGCACTCTGATGAACATCCTCGGCTGCCTCGATCGGCCGTCCGCCGGCGAATATTGGCTGGATGGGCAGGAGGTCGGAAGCCTAAGCGGCGACGCCCGCGCGATGGTTCGGAACAAGAAGATCGGATTCGTCTTTCAGAGTTTTAATCTTCTGCCGCGCACGACGGCTCTCGACAACGTCATCATGCCTCTGACGTATACGAAGGCAGGCATGAGCGGACACGAAGCGCGGGCGCGCGGACTTGCGATGCTGGAGCGCGTCGGTCTGAGCGGACGCGTCAAGCACTTCCCCTCGCAGCTTTCCGGCGGTCAGCAGCAGCGCGTTGCCATCGCACGCGCTCTGATCAAGCGTCCTCCCGTGCTGTTCGCCGACGAACCGACAGGAAATCTGGATACGAAGACGAGCAAGGAAGTCCTGCAGATGTTCCGCGAACTGAATGAGGAAGGAATCACGGTAATTCTAGTGACGCATGACGCGGAGGTCGGACGCCACGCCAAGCGCGTCATTCATATCCGAGACGGTCAGATCGTCGATGGAATTTATGGGGAGAAGGAAGCATGACGTTCGCTTCATCCACGAAATGCGCCCTGCGCGCGCTATTGCGCAATCCTGGACGTTCCGCATTGACGACCCTGGGCATCGTCATCGGCATCGCCGCCGTCATCGCCATGATGGAGATTGGAAACGGATCTGCATCGGCCATCCGCGCATCGATCGAATCCATGGGCGTAAACACCCTGGTGGTGATTCCCGGCGTTCCGCGTCCTCCGGGCGGCGTCCGACAGGAAAAAGGAACGGCAATGACCCTGAAGCCCGCCGACTGCGAAGCGATCCGAAACGAATGTCCGAACGTCGCCTACGTCGCTCCCATCGTGAACACGTCGGAAGTGCAGTTCATATATCGCGGGAAAAACTATCAGCCGCGTCAGATCATCGGCACGACTCCGGATTTCTTCCAGATTCGCAATTGGAGCGCGGCGGTCGGCGATCTCTTTTCCGACGAGGACGTGGAAAACCGCGCCCGCGTCTGCGTCGTGGGACAGACGCTCGTGGACGAACCGGATATGTTCGACGGCGAGAATCCGGTCGGTCTGACCGTCCGCATCAAGAATGTGACTTTCACCGTGATCGGCGTGCTTTCCCGCAAAGGCGCCAACATGATGGGCATGGACGAGGATGACGTGGTCATCATCCCCTGGACGACTGCGCGTCTGCGGATTACGGGACTGACAACCGGCGAGGCGACGAACACGACCAGTACGGCCAGCACTCTTCCGAGCGACATCTATTCCGGAAACGGCGTGGCGTTCTATCCGGAGCAGCAGGAGGATTTGGAGACCGATACTCTATGGACGCCGAAGTTCACGCAGATCGATCAAATTCAGGCGTCTGCGATCAGTCCGGATCAGGTTCCCGTCGCGCAGGAAGAGATAACCAATCTGCTGCGGGAACGGCACAAGCTGGGACCTGACGACGATGACGACTTTTGGATTCGCAACGCCGCAGACTTCATGAAGATGCTGACAGGAACCAGCACGCTGATGAGCAATCTGCTTCTCGTCGTAGCCTTAATCTCCCTTGTCGTCGGAGGAGTCGGCATCATGAACATCATGCTCGTTTCCGTCACGGAGAGAACGCGCGAGATCGGCCTTCGCATGGCTGTCGGCGCGCGCGCCAGGGACATTCTGCAACAATTTCTGGTGGAGTCGGTCATGCTCTGCTCTCTGGGCGGAATCATTGGCATTTTTTGCGGACATGGCGCGGCGCAGATCATTCACAACATCAACGGCTGGCCCGTAGAGGCGTCGCCGGGCGCGGTCGCCGCAGCGTTCATCGTGTCCGCGATGGTCGGCATTGTCTTCGGCTTCTATCCTGCATGGAAGGCCGCGAAGCTGGACCCGATCGAAGCCCTTCGCTACGAGTGAATTCAGAAAGCGCGCCATGAGCGATTCCGATTCCAAAGAGCGGAAGGCAAGACTGGTGGACGCGACGGTCGCGGCGGGATTCCCGTCGCCCGCGCAACAGTATTCCTCCGAGCCGCTTGATCTGAACGAACTGCTTGTTCGGAAGCCGATCGCGACCTTTTTCGTGCGCGCGACAGGCGATTCCATGATCGGCGCAGGAATTCGTCCGGGCGACATTCTCGTCGTCGACCGAAGTCTCGAAGCTGGAAACGGTTCGATCGTGATTGCCGCAGTGGACAACGAATTCACAGTCAAATATCTGAGAAAGGATGAATCGGGAGTCCGTCTCGAGGCGGCGAATCCGGCATATTCGCCGATCATCTTCACGGAAGGCATGGAGCTGAAGCTGTTCGGAGTGGTGACGGCGGCGATCCATCGGTTTGTCACAGCCGGGAAGGCATGAGTCCGTCATGAAAAGGATCTCGTTCGCATTGACAGGCGGGCTCTCTTGTTCATTCCGCGGAGCAGGGGAGGCCGGCGCATGATCGGACTGATGGACTGCAACAACTTCTTCGTCTCCTGCGAACGCATCTTCGATCTTTCTCTTGTCGGGAAGCCGGTCGCCGTGCTTTCGAACAATGACGGATGCGTGATTTCACGATCCAACGAACTGAAGGCGCTTGGAGTTCCGATGGGCATGCCGATGTTCGAACTGAGCGCGCTTCCGTTCGCTCGAAGCATACGGATGCGATCCAGCAACTACGAGCTTTACGGAGACATCTCCCGGCGCGTGATGTGCGCTCTGACGGAATTCGTTCCCGCCATCGAACAATACAGCGTGGACGAGGCGTTTCTTTATCCGGAGCTTTCGTCGGATGCGGATTTTTTCCTTTTGGGGCGGAACATCCGAAATTCGATTCTTCAGTGGATCGGCGTTCCGGTAGGCGTTGGATTCGCTCCGACCAAGACCTTGGCGAAAATCGCCAATCACATCGGCAAAAAGCGTCCCGAGGGCGTCTTCGTGCTTCCTTCCGATCCAACCGGCGTTTTGGCGGATATTCCAGTCGGCGAAGTTTGGGGCGTTGGCCGCCGCCTGGTCGATCGTCTCATGCGACGCGGAATCCGTACGGCCCTTGATCTGGCGCGGAGCGACGAGTCGGAGCTGCGCAGCCGGTTTCATGTCGGACTTGCCCGAACCGCCCTTGAACTGCGCGGCGTTCCGTGCATCGAAGAGCTCGACGACGAAGAACCCTCGCAGAGCATTACGTATTCTCGCTCCTTCGGACATCCGGTCACGTTCCTTTCCGATTTGGAGGAGTCCATCGCATTCTATCTTTCCCGTGCGGCGGAGAAGCTGCGCAAAGAGGGACAGAAGGCGGCGGGCGCGAACCTCTATTTTCAGTATTATCCGGAATACGAGCCGTATGTCAAACCGGGCGGCGTCTCCTCCGCCACGGCGACATTCCGTCGTCCGACGGACGACACGTCGGAAATGCTCAAGGCGGCGATGCCGCTCCTGAAAGGACTCTTCCTTCCCGGCCGCCGTTACAAGAAGTCCGGCGTGACATTTTTCGGACTGGAACGCGAGACGATGGAACAGCTTGATCTGTTTTCTGCGGCGGGCGTTGATGCGGAGTCGTCTTCCGAAGGAGGCAATCCTGCTCGCGACGGCCTCTTTCAGGCGGTCGACCGCATCAATGCGAAATTCGGAAAGGGATCCGTCTTTCTGCTTTCCGAAGGAATCAAAAAGACATGGACGATGAAACGGAGCATGCTGTCCGGTCGCTATACGACGGATTGGAATTCAATTCCTTCCGTTCGGTGACCGCGCTTCCGATTCATCTTTTCGTGCGGGAGGCGTCAGACGAAGAGCGAGTTGATTTTCGCCTGAACTTGTTTGACTTTCAATAGGGGCATGCTATTTTAGAGGAGTTATGACTGCCACTGAAAAAATGGATCGCATTCTGATCGTCAATCTGAAACGGATTGACGGGCTTCTTCTGCTCATGCCGATGATTCGAGAGCTTCGCTATGCTCTGCCGGAGGCGCGGATCGATCTGCTCGTTCCCGAATCGCAGGTCAGCTTCGCCAGGACGGCGCCCTATCCGAATTTCTTGCTTCCGCTTCCCGAATCGTTCGCCGGGCGCGTTCGCTTCCTGCGCGACGCCTTCTTCCTGCGCCGCCGTCGGAGATTCTATGACGTCGCTTTTCTTGCGGCTCCGCCGGAGGATCTTTGGTTTGCCAAGCTGCTGGCGAAGTGCATTGGGTCGCGGAAGCTCTGCTATTACGCACAGTCGGAAAGCAAAGAACGGCACGACCGCTCTTCAGTGGTTCTTGCGCCTTACGACGGACATGAAGTAGCGGCGGGCCTGCGCATGCTCGCGGCTTTTGAGATCAAGTCAAAAGACGACTCCCTTCCGTTTTGGGAAAAGCGAACGAATCGCAAGAACTTAGCTGCGCTCTCGGAGCGCCTTGTCGATGTTCCGAACGGACGCCGCGTCCTTTGCTGTCCGCGTTCCGATTCTTCGGAATGCAACTGGCCTGAAATTCGTTTCGTCAATCTCTTTCAGCGCTTGCGCGACGAATGCTCCGCGACGATCATCCTTTTCGGAACGTCGGCCGACGTTCCTGCGGCGGAGCGTTTCCGCTATGCCATGGACGATTCCGGCATCGTCTCCTTCTGCGGCAGCGTCAAGCCGGAGGATTACGCCTTGCTCGCATCGCTTTCGACAGTTTATCTTGGTCCGGACGGACCGATGGTTCATTTTGCGGCGGCGGCGCGCAAGCCGTGCGTGATCCTTTCGCCCCATGTAAATTCCTTCGTCGAGGCGAAACGAGTTCCCTGGCAGGTCCCGTATCGGATTTTGCGTCCGCTGAAATCGCTTCCGCCCTGCGACGGGATTTGCGCGGCGAACAAGCCGCACTGCATTACCGGAGTTCGTTTGGAAGCTGTTTTCGAAGCCGTCGCCGAACGCCTTTCCTGAACAGCAGGTTTTTTGCGCTCATTTCGCGTTCGAAACAGAAAAAACGCCTTGCAATGTAAGATTGCAAAAAGCATCGGTGTATATTTATTCTGGAGGCGTTCATGCCTCCCTTCTTTCCTGTCAACCCGAAAGGACCCTTTGCATCATGAAGAAGCATTTAAGATTTCTGCCGGCGTGCTTCGCCGCGGCTCTGTCGCTGATGACATGCGTCTCCGCCGACGCCCAAGGCGCGCAAGTTCCGGAATCCGCATCCGCAGGAAACGACGAAGCACGCAGGATCGATTTCGACCGGAACTGGAAATTCCGGCTTGGAAATCCGCCGAACGCGCAGGCGGTCGACTTCGACGACAGCCAGTGGCGAACGCTGGACCTTCCGCATGACTGGAGCATCGAAAATCTGCCGAATCCGGACGGACGCGACGTGATCGGGCCTTTTTCGAAGAATAGCCCTGGCGCGTGGGACACAGGGTATTTCATGGGCGGCGAAGGATGGTATCGCAAGAATCTCGTTCTTACGGAGGCGGACAAGGGCAAGAGAATCCGACTGTACTTCGAAGGGGTCTACAATCAGGCGGAGGTTTACGTCAATGGACAAAAGGCCGCCTTCAACGCCTACGGCTATACTTCGTTCAAGGTCGATGCGACGCCGTTCTGCGACTTTTCCGGAAAGCCCAATACGATCGCTGTCAAGGCCGTCAATCACGGCGACAACAGCCGCTGGTACGCGGGATCCGGCATCTATCGGCACGTTTGGCTTGAAAAAACCGATCCGGTTCACTTGGACGAATGGGACGTTTTCGTCGACGCCTCCCGCGTGCAGAACGGGCGCGCGCAGATTCGCTTCAGCGCGAAGGTTCTCAACGCCGCGTCCGCGGAGGGCGCGGGCGCGCTGAACGTCCGGATCGTCGCCCCGAACGGGAAGCGCGTCTTTTCCGGCACGAAGGATTTCGAGTTGAAGCAAGGAGAGGACGCACAGGTCGCAATGACGTTCGCCATCGAGGACGCGCAGCTTTGGACGCCGGAGTCTCCGAAGATGTACAAGGCGATCGTCTCCATGAAGTTCGGCGACATGCGCGATCTTTTGACCGTTCCCTTCGGCGTCCGAACTTTGGAATTCAGCGCGAAGAAGGGCTTTCTCCTGAACGGGAAGAAAACGCTTCTCAAAGGCGCCTGCCTCCATCATGACAACGGCATGCTCGGCGCCGTTGCGATCGACCGCGCGGAAGAGCGCAAGCTTCAACTTCTCAAGAAGAACGGATTCAATGCCGTTCGCTGCTCGCACAATCCCCCCTCCGTGAATTTCCTGAATCTTTGCGATCGCATGGGCATGCTCGTCGTCGACGAATCGTTCGACATGTGGCGCAATTCGAAGAACCCGGACGATTATCACCTCTGGTTCGACGAATGGAGCGAACGCGATTTGGAAACGATGATCCGCCGCGACCGGAATCACCCTTCGATCATCATGTGGAGCATCGGCAACGAGATTCCCGAACGCGGCACGGACGACGGCATCGCCACGACCGAACGTCTTGTCAAGATCGTGAAGAAGCATGACGTCTCCCGTCCCGTGACCGCCTCGATCCACATGTGGAACTACCCGTGGAACGACAATCACGAACGCGGCACGCGTCATCTCGACGTCGCCGGTTACAATTATCCGGAGGACGCCGACTATGACAAGGATCATGAGAAGCATCCGGACCGCATCTTCTATTCCAGCGAAACTTATGCGAAAACGGCGTGGCGGACGTGGGACTACGTTCTGAAGCGCCCCTATGTGATCGGCGACTTCGTCTGGACCGCATTCGATTATCTCGGCGAGGTCGGACTTGCGCACAATCTCTATCTCAAGCCTGGCGAACGCGGTCGCCATCTCATGGAATGGCCGTGGTACAACGCGTGGTGCGGAGACATGGACTTCTGCGGAGACAAAAAGCCGCAGAGCTGGTATCGCGACGTCCTTTGGGGGCTTCGCAAGATCTCGCTCGCCGTCCATGTCCCGATTCCGGAAGGTTGCAATGAGGACGTAAGTCTTTGGGGATGGCCCGACGAGCTTCTTTCCTGGAACTGGTCCGGGCAGGAGGGCAAGCCGCTGTCCGTCAACGTCTACAGCCAGGAAAAGAAGGTTCGCCTGTACCTGAACGGCATGCGCGTCGACGAGAAGGACGTCGATCCGAACACCCGCACTGCGACATTCGAAGTTCCGTACAAGCCGGGCGTTCTGAAAGCGGTCAATCTGCGCGACGGACGCGAGACGGACTCCATGGTTCTGAAGCCGGCAGGAAAGCCGGCGCGCCTTCGTCTGACGGCCGACCGCAAGCGCATTCGAGCCGATAAGAACGACCTCTCCTATGTGAAGGTCGAACTGCTTGACCGCGCTGGAAACGTGGTTCCGGACAATGACGTGCGCATTTCCATTTCGTGCGAAGGCGCGGGGCATGTAGCTGCATCCGGCAACGGCGCCTATCTCGACATGGAAAGCTTCCGTTCCATGACTCCCAAAACGTTTCGGGGCAGGGCGCTCGTCATCCTTCAGCCTGACGAGCGGAAAGGCAGGGGAGAAATCCGTCTGACGGTTTCCTCCGAGGGAATACAAGGGGATTCCATCGTCGTTGAAACTCGCTGACGTTGATCTTTCGGCGGAGGGAAGTCCTTTTCAGTCTTCTCTCCGCTTTTTGCGCATCGGAAGATCGGCTTGCGGAAAAAACGAGATGTTTCGCATGCCCGCATTCGGAAAGAGCAAGGCTTGAGCGGTGCGGAGGACTCCTTGCGCGCTCCCTGCCTTATGCGAAGCGGAAAATACGCGATTGGAATCGAACTCGTCCGCGCGGGGACGGGATTGGGCGCTTGGGAGCTCCGCACGACGTTCGTCTTCCGCTTTGGAGCTAGACCGAGAAGCGCGCGTTCTTTTCTGCCGAATGCGTTTCGACAGCATCCTGCTGCTTTTGTTCAGGATGTGCGTGCATGTTCGAGAGCGTCGCGCCGGAATCCAGCTTTTGCAGGAAAAGACGGATGATCTCGCGTCCGCGAGCCAAACGCGACTTGACCGTTCCTACCTTGCAGTCCAGCTTCTTGGCGATTGTTTCGTAAGGCATTTCATCGAAATGGCGCAGGAGCATCGGTTCGCGCAGGCGGAGCGGCAGATTTCGCATCGCGCGCCCGATGGTGACAGCCAATTCGGAGTTTTCCAGCGCGCGGTCGGGTCCGAGGCTGGAATCGGGCAGATCGAGTTCGTGCAGCGGCGCATCGGCTTCATGGATCGGGCGGTCGGAGATGCTGACGTTTACGCCCTCGCCGCGCCGCTTGTTCCAATGGAAGCGATTGCGGGCGAGATTGATCGTAATGCGGTGAATCCATGTTTCGAAGGAGGATTCCCCGCGAAAGGATGCGATTCCACGATAAGCCCGGAGAAACGCATCCTGCACGACTTCCTCCGCGTCCTGCTTGGATGCAAGCAGTCCGTAGGCGATTTTATAGAGTTTTTCGTAATAGAGCCGAACGAGCTCGTCGAACGCGGCGTCGCGTCCCTCCTTGAATTCCTGCAAAAGAATTTCTTCTCGGCTTTTCAAATCCGATTCCATGTCGTCTTCCCCCTCTCTCCGACTTGGCGTCGCGAACGGCGGATTCCCCGTCGTCTTCCGTTTTGGAAGCGCATCCCGTTTGCAGACGTTTCCGAATCCGCTCTTCTAAATATAGCATGCGAGCGGGGGTTGTCAAGTGAAAAACGGGACGAGCTCGGATTCTTGAGAGAAAATCAACAGCCTGCGCCTTCCGCATTGCAGAGCGCGATCTTCAGCGAGGCGGCGGTCTTGAACTTCAGGCTTCCCCTGTCGTCCAAAGCGCGGTTGATGATGCGCGCGATCTCAGGAGTGACTTCGTCGTTGAGATCTTGAATCGGATAGGGCAGCATGGAGAAGGCTTCTTCGGGATCGCCGCCGGAGCAATCGCGCGGCGGGGATCCGACGAGCATGTAGTAAAGCGTAGCCGCCGCCGCCCAGACATCGACTTCCGGCTTGACGTACTTGTAGTTCAGGTACTGCTGCCGGGGGATGAAAGAAAGCGTTCCGGAAAAGTCGCCTGTCAGCGTGCAGCCGCTGAGTCCCGCGTCGTCAAACGCCTTGGCGATGCCGAAGTCCGCGATCTTGGGCGTAAGGATTCCGGATTCCCTCTTGAGAAAGATGTTCGACGGCTTGATGTCTCTGTGCACGAGCCCATGCACGGTGTAGGCTGGCTGCTCGGGAATCAGAGATTCCTTGCGGATCTTCACGTTGTGCGCATATTCCAGCGCGTCCAGGATTTGATAGACAAGGTCAAGCGCCTGACGCAGGCGAAAGGGACGTCCCTGCTTGCGAAGAAAATCGCGGATCGTGCCGTCTGCGCAGTATTCCGTGATCAGAAGCAATTCGTCGCCGTCCAGGCGGCATCCGAGCAGGGAGACGATGTTGGGATGATTCAGAGCCTGAAGATTTTCGGCTTCACGGATGAAGTCCGCGCGACATTCCGGCTCCATGGCCGCTCCCGGAAGCAGCAGCTTGATTGCGACCTTTTCCAATGTCGCTTCGTCCTGCGCGAGATAGACGATTCCGGATCCGCCGCGTCCGAGACGATCCAAAATGCGATAGCCGGGAACATGAATGCCGTCCGTCTCCGCCTTGCGGGGCATGGGTCTTGGAAAGAACGACGTTTGCGCGACTCGCGCCTTGCAGTCCGGGCAGAGAATTTCCGCATCGCTCAGATTGCGGCCGGCGGAATTCGGCGCGATGGTGACCTCGAGTCCGCAACGGGCGCAGGGTACGACGCGCAGTGTGCGCGCCGCAGGAGAGAACGGAGTCTTGAGCCCGGCTCGGCGGCAGGAGCGGCAAATGCGCAATCCGTCCTCGGCAAGGCTGTCTTCCAAATCGTATTCGCGGATGATGCGGTTGCAGACGTAGCAATTGTACTCCGGCTTGACGAGTTCGACGCAAATTGCGTTTCTGCCGAATTGGATGATGTCTTTGTCTTTCAGCTCCACGGACATAAGAGGCTTTCCGGGATCATTCGCCTCCGGCCCGATGTTCTTCCCGTTGACATAGGTTCCGTTATTGCTGCCGGCGTCGCGCAGAAAAGCGCGCGGCGGACGGATGTCGAGGATGCAATGCTTGCGGGAGACTCCGACTCCGGTTTCGCCGGAGAATTCGATGGTGCTGGACGGAGAACGTCCGATCGTGCAAATGCAGGGTTCGTCGAAGGAATAGCTTGTTCCCGCGAACCCGCCGTCGATGACGTGCAGAATTACCTCCGCCTTTCTCATAATGCTCGCTCCAAAGGGTTTTTGCGCCGTACGAGGACGCGGTTGGACAGCGGCGCGGCTCGTCCCGGCAGGCGTCCGTCCGGCGCGGTGGAAAGGAAGCCGGGCGTATGACGGATCATTTTCGGCCCCGACGCAGAAAGGACGACTTCGACGAGATCGAATCGATAACGGACGGAACGCCGCTTCAACGCATGCATCCAAAAAAGAGCGCCCCGGTAGATGCGACGCTTCTGCGTTTCGGAAAGCATGTCCCTCGGCGATGGCATGCCGCCGCGTTTCGAATGCAGAAAACGCGTCTTGACTTCAACGAAGACCAAAGTCGCGCCATCGCGACAAACGACATCCAGTTCCGCGCGCGGCGTCTTGCAGTCGTGCGCCAGAATGGAAAAGCCTTTTTCTCGGAGCGCGCGCATCGCGAATCGTTCGCCGCGTTCGCCGACGCGCATTCTCCATGTCTTCGCCCGGCGGAAGTTCATGGGTTCTTACGTCTCATTCCGATTCTTTGCGAAACAAGCCCCAGGTTTTGTCTGCAATCGGGAATATGGCGAGAGTCGTTTCGCCCCCTGTCCATCGTTCCTGCATTGCTGCGACGACCTGATCGCGGTTGCGCGAAGGCAGTTCAAGCAGGCGGAAGGTCGCATTGCGATCGGAGGGGGCGCCGGAGTCCGGTTCGTTTTCTTCGAAGACGACAAGGATTTCCGTGCCGAGAGCGCAAAGTCCCGTGAAGCGCAAGTCTGCTCTTCTCCGCACGGCCGCATCCAACGCTTTGCCGACCGCGACCGCGTCGATCAGAATCTCTTCTGTCGTGAACGGAATGATCCGCATCATTTTCCGAACGCCTTTCGTTCTCCGGCCGCCACGGGAGACGCCGGATTCTCCTTGAAGTACGCGATCGCATCCGCATCGTCGACGACGCAGCGCGGGGAGATCTCGACGATCGCCCCGTTTTCCGCTTGCATTCCGGCAAGGCGCATGCGGCGAATGTCGCGGGCGACCAGCATCGCGCGGCAGGATTCGGCGGAGTCGACGCCGGTTGCGTTCTTGGTCGGTCCGAAGATCTCTTCGCGGGCGCCTTCCAGGACCATGACGCGTTCAGCGAGGGGGAGAGCGTCGAAGATGAAGGATTCGACCTTGACTGCATTGGGCGATTCCGGCTTTACGATCGTTCCGTCCTGTGCGAGATACGGCACCTTCTTGTCTGCGCGATGCCATGGGAGACTCAGCTTTCCGTCGGCGGTCAGGGCTTCGATGAAGTTCACATCGATGACATGGATTGCGGGAGAGCCTGCGATGAAGTCCAGAGTTCCGTCCTCCTTCTTCCGTTCGGCAAGCTCCGACGGCATGTCGCTGTATTCGATGATTTGAAGTCGTCCTTCGGTCATGCAGAAGTTGCCAAGCTTTTCGAAGGGACCGGTCTTCGGAAGCATGCGGCTGCTCATCTGGGAGCGCTCCAGAGCATGGAGTCCGATGAAGAGCGGATCAGCGACAGGAACGAGAGGATTGTCCACTTGGAAATAGGACAGGCATTCGACGCCGGCGCTCTTCATCTTGTCGAGACATCCGGATTTGCGGAGAGCAAGCAGCGTGCCGCCATGTCCGTTGGGCGCGAGCGCAAGAGAGTCCTTCGAGGCCGCGATCAGCTTGCCGTCAAGCGCGATGGCCGGCATGGTTCCCTGGACGAAGAAGTTGACCTGTCCCTTGACCAGACCGAAGTCTTCGTGCTCTTCGAAGAAGGCGCGCGTCGCTTCGTAATTGAGTTCGCTGCACATGATGAACCACAGAAGCGGCGCGCCGTACTTTTCCGAAACGCGCGCGATGCTTTCCGCAAAATACTGAAAGAGGGTCTTGCCCAAGACCGGCGTGATCGGATAAGTTCCCTTCGGGCCGTCGAAGCCGAGACGCGTGCCCTGTCCGCCTGCGACGGTGAGGCATGCGACCTTCCCTTTGCGGAGCATATGTTCGCCAAGCTCCGCAGCGCGGGCGTAAAGCTCCTGCTGTTCCGGCGTTTTCGCCGGGAAGGGGAAGAATGGAGCAGGGGAGAGATCGCTCGGGATCTCAGTCTTCGGGCGGGAGAGGACGTAGTTTTCGATGATGGCGGGCAGCTCCTCCCAGTCGATGTCGGCGAACTGGCGTTCCAAATTCGCCTTGCCTGCATCGGAAGCGTTTGCATAAAGGTTCAGAAGATGGCCTTGGTTCGCCGTTTCGATTCGATGAGAGAGCGCCGCGTCAAGCATGGTCGGGTACCTCGCTACATTTGTTTTGAAAATCAGAGATGCAAATTTCAATATTAAAAAATATACATCTTGAGAAGGAATAATCAAGGCGCGTTTGAAAAAACTTGCGGGTGCGGTACATTATTAGGATAAAGCAACGATTACGGAAGGAGCATCGAAATGCGCAGAGCCTGCTTTTTCGACAGGGACGGAGTTCTGATCGACGAGGCGAACTATATCAAGGATCCGGAACAGGTCCGCATTCTTCCGGGCGCGGCGGAAGCGCTTCGCCTTGTCCATGCGGCCGGCTTTCTTGCAATCGTCGTCTCCAACCAGTCCGGCATTGCGCGCGGCTATTTCACGGAAGTCGAACTCGACGCCGTGGAAGAGCGCATGATGCGACTTTTGGCGGAGCAGGGCGCATCCATCGACGGAATCTACCATTGCTTTCATCACCCGACGAAAGGGACTGTTCCGGAATACGTTTGCGATTGCGATTGTCGCAAGCCGAAGCCGGGAATGCTCCTTGCCGCTGCGCGCGACTTTCATCTCGAGCTTTCGCAATGCGTCATCGTCGGCGACAAGACCAGCGACATCGAGGCGGGAATCAATGCCGGATGCCGCGCCGCCGCATTGGTGCGAACCGGGCACGGAACGGAACAGGACCTCTCCCCGTTTCCTGGAGTCCTCGATGCGCCGGACGTTTTGACTGCGACTCGTCTGCTTCTGGCGAAAGCATCGGAACAGATGGTTTCCTGAGACGATTTTTCATGTGAAATACTGCGGCAAGGCAAGCTATCCAAACGTCTCCTCCGTTCCGGATGCGGATCTCGAAATCAATGCCGCGGATTCGAAAGCGGCGATCATGGTTCGGGATGCCTCGCTTCAATGATTTCGACAGTCGTCGCCGCTGGAATGGAAGGCTTGGGTCGTTTTTGCATGATGAACGCTTATCCGTTCGAGGTTCTTCAAATACGGGCATGAGAGTTTTTCGCCTGATCCGATCCAGGACAATGCCGCGCGGCGACTTTTTTTACTCAGGGCGATCGGCAAGCGGCTTCACGGCGTTCATGATTCTGTTCGGCATCCTGTTTTTCGTACGACCTGCGGGACTCCAGGACGCGGAGCTGCGCGCTCTGTTTCTCACGGTTCCATCGTGATTTTCCCCGGGTCGCAGCTTGCATTTGCGGAAAAATCAAGTAAAGTAAAATGCAGTTTTAGAGCATTGAAGGAGGCTTTGCGCCATGTCGAATGAAATCCGCGATCAGATTTTGAAAGAACTTTCCATGAATGCGGCGCTTTCGCCGGCCGATCTGGCGGCCCGCCTGAACATTTCCGAGCAGGAAGTCTGCGCCGCCCTCGACGAGCTTCTGAAGACCAAGGCGATTCTCGGCTATCACGCGGTGATCGACGACAGCGCAATTCCGGATCATGCGGTGAAGGCTCTGATCGAAGTGACGGTCAAGCCCGAACGCGACGGCGGATTCGACCGCATCGCACGGAGAATCAGCCGTTTCCCGCAGGTTTCGACTTTGTATCTCGTCTCCGGCGGCTACGATCTGCTTGTGGAAGTGAACGGGCGAACCTTGAACGAAATCGCCATGTTCGTCGCAAGCAAGCTTTCCACGATCGAAGGGGTGCAGTCCACCTCTTCCCATTTCCTTCTGAAAAAATACAAACAGGCTGGGACTTTGTTCCTGGAGGAAGATGCTCATGAACGTCTCAAAGTCGTCCCCTGAATTCGTCGCTCCGCATATTGCCGCGCTTCCGAAAAGCGGAATCCGCGATTTCTTCGAACTTGTCAACAACATGGGGAACGACGTGATCTCCCTCGGAATCGGGGAGCCGGACTTCGTGACGCCATGGACGATCTGCGAAGGAACGATTTACTCGATTGAACGCGGACGCACCTCATACACGTCCAATCTGGGTCTCCTTTCTCTCAGAAAGACGATTTCAAACTACCTCCATGATGCGTTCAGGGTGTCCTATCAACCTGAAACCGAATGTCTCGTGACGGTCGGTGTCAGCGAGGCCTTCGACCTTGCCATTCGCGCGATCACGTCGCCGGGCGATGAAATCATCTACCACGAGCCGTGCTACGTCTCCTATGGACCTGAGATCCGAATGTCCCATGGCGTTCCCAAGCCGATTCCGACTTATGAAAAGAATCTTTTCGCTTTGAATCCAGACGACTTGGAGCGCGCGATCACTCCGAAGACGCGCGCCTTGATCCTGAACTTTCCCTGCAATCCGACTGGAGCCGTCCTGACCGAAGAGCAGATGCGTCGCATTGCCGAAATCGCTGTGCGGCACAATCTCGTCGTCATCGCCGACCACATTTATTCGGAGCTGACTTATGACGACGCGGGCGGTCCGCCGTATCCGACGATCGCGTCTCTGCCCGGCATGCACGAGAGAACCATCTTTCTTCATGGGTTTTCCAAGGCGTTCGCCATGACCGGATTCCGCATTGGATACGCCTGCGGGCCGGCTTCGCTGATCGACGCCATGATGAAAATTCACCAGTATTCCATGCTTTGCGCTTCCATCACGGCTCAGGACGCTGCGGAAGAGGCTTTGAAGAATGCGCGGCCGGAGATGCAGAATATGATCGACCAGTATCGTCAGCGTCGAAACGTCATTTCCGCCCGCCTCAACGAAATGGGGTTTCCGTGCATTCTGCCGAAGGGATCCTTTTATGTCTTTCCGAACATCATGCCGTCCGGCCTTTCCTCGCAGGAATTCGCCGTGCGCCTTTTGGAAAAGCATAAGGTCGCCGTCGTTCCAGGAAACGCGTTCGGCGCGTGCGGAGAGGGATTCGTTCGTTGTTCCTATGCCACATCGCTTGACGACATCCGGACGGCGATGGATCGCATGGAGGAATTCGCGAAGGAGCTGGGCGTCAAGCGTCCTTCCTGACGACTTTTCTCTGCGAGAAAGCGACGACGAAAGCGCCGGACGAGGAAAGCGTCCGACGCTTTTTTTCCTTTTTCATAAGCAGTCAAGGACGCCGCGGCTGATTCGGCGATTGCGGCGGAATGGGGCGCGAAGTACCGCAAGGCGCAGACGTGACGAAACGATTTTCTGTCAGGCGCCGCGGAGGCAGGCGTCTGCGGCGCGCAGGCCGTCGGTCGCGGCTGAAACGATCCCGCCCGCCATGCCGGCTCCTTCTCCGCAAAGAAACAGATTGCGGATTCCGGATTCCATGGAGATCGGATCGCGCGGAAAACGAATCGGACTGGAGACATGCGTTTCTCCTCCGATCATGACGCCTTGCCGAACGAAGCCTGGCGCAAGACGGTCGAAACGGCGCAACGCGTTTTTCAGCGCATCCGTCACGAAGCGTGGCATGAGTTCATCCAGTCGTGCGGGCGCAAGTCCGAAGCAGTATGAAGTTTCACGGCGGAGCGGTCCGGATGTTCCGCGCAGAAAATCCGTCGCGCTTTGCGCAGGCGCGACATAGGCGCCGCCTCCTGCATCGTACAACGCGCGTTCCAAGGAATCCAGAAAACGGAAAGCCTCCTCCGGAGAGGAGAATCGGTCAGGCGGGCAGGTCGCGACGAGAGCCGCATTTGCGAATCTTCCGTCTCGGGCGGCATCGCTCATGCCGTTCGTGCAGAGTCGTCCCTCCTGCGTCACGGCGGGAATGACTTCTCCGCCTGGACACATGCAGAAGGTCGCGGCTCCTGATGTCGCTCCGTTCGGCTTGCTGCTCATATGGTATTCCGCCGCGCCGAGACTTGCAGGGGGCCGCGCCATGCCGTACTGAGTTCGATCGACGAAGCTCTGCGGGTGCTCGATTCGGATTCCGAGCTGAAACCCCTTCATCTCCCATGGGGTTCCTTGTCGAATCAGTTGCAGTGCGAAGTCGCGCGCGCCGTGTCCCGTCGCAAGAAAAACCTTCGGAGCCTCAAGACTCTCTCCATTCGCAAGGACGACTCCTCGACAGGCGCCGTCCTTCAGAAGAAGCGAGTTCGCACGCGAATCCCAGCGGAACGCGCCGCCGAGGCGGATGATCTCTTCGCGCAGTGCGGCTATGATCCCCGGAAGACGATCCGAACCCAAGTGCGGCCGCGCAAAATAGAGGGTGGATTCCTCCGCGCCGCATCGGACGAACGTCTCTAGAACGAATCGGGCGGCGGGATCATGAATTCTCGTATAGAGCTTCCCGTCCGACCAAGTTCCCGCCCCGCCTTCTCCATACAGATAATTGCTTTCCGGATTGAGTTTCCGCATCGTTCGGAATGCGGCGATGTCGCGGGCTCGGCGCTCCACGTCGCGGCCTCGCTCCAAGATGATGGGCTCTGCTCCTGCGCGAGCGAGAAGAAGCGCAGCGAACAGACCGGCGGGACCGGCTCCGACGACGATGGGATTTCGAAAGGGCGCAGTTCCGCTGAAGGGGAGGAACGATTTTTCTTTCTTTTGCGGAAGGCGTTCTTGTTCGCTGACGCGAGGACGCGCTGAGGACGCAAGCTCTGCTTCGACGCGGTAAAGCAACGTCACATTCGGCTTCTTTCGCGCATCGATGCTTTTGCGGAGAATCCGATAGGAAAGAACGTCGTCAAGTGCGATCCCCGCTGCGGACGCAATGAGGGGCGCAAGCTCTTTGTCGATGCCGGAACCCGCGTCCTTCGCTGGAATTCGAATGTCGTCCAATTCAATCTTCATAGAAAGCGTACTGTACATCGGCCGCGCGGTTTTTCAAACGCGAACC
>CAZAAM010000010.1:0-21601 GCA_964483055.1 uncultured Victivallales bacterium | reverse complement strand
TGCATCTTTATTTGTTCGCCTTTGTGTTTCAAGCCTTGCAGTATAGCGCGCAGATGACTTTTAAAGCTCTCAATAAAAAATGGCGAGCCATTTTTTTCTCTCTTTTCCGGAAAATTATTGTCATTGTCCCGCTTGCGATCCTTCTCCCTCGGTGCGCCGGAATGGGGGCGAAAGGCGTATTTCTTGCGGAGCCGATATCCAATGTTGCAGGTGGCGTTTTGGTCTTCTTGACCATGCTGTTGACTCTGATCCCTGAGCTGAAGCGACTGACTCCGCCCGAACGGCTGCAATAAGCCGCGCTTTTCTGTTTTCCGCATTCTCGCCTTGATTTCAAGAAAGGCGGCTATGACGGACGGGGCTTGATTCGCCGGAAAATCCGACCGCCCCGCGCCGCCCTTGGCGGCGTTGGAACGTCTTGCCGCTTGCAGACGCCGGACGGATTGCGCATGACTCGTTCGAATGCAGCGCCCTTCAAAAAACGCAATGCCGACTCCGCGCCTTTGCAAGCAGCAGAGTGCGGCGTCAAATCGACGTCGTTGGGAAACGGCGTCGATTCCAGCGTGGAAATCAGGACGGAAGATGTCGACGACATGACATGTCAGCGGTCAATCGGAAGGCGTCGGAAGATTGGCGCATTTGCTCTCAAGATGTTGCAGACGAAGTCGTCGAAATGCCCTGCTTACGGCTTGACGGACGGAGCGTGTCGGCTTTTCGATTTCGGAGATTCTCCGTCGACGCCTGCGGAGAAGGGAAGGCCGGGCTTTAAAATAAAAATGGTGGAGCAGATGGGAGTTGAACCCACGACCCCTACGATGCGAACGTAGTGCTCTAGCCAACTGAGCTACTGCCCCGTGAAACGTTGAGACATACTATAACCTTGTTTTTGCAAAATGCAAGCGTGATTTAAAAACCTTTGCGATTTTTTGCCTTCCTCTTCCATGGGACGGTCCGCGCATCCGCGGGAAGTTCCGCGGAGAAAGGCAGCGCGGTCTCAAGGTCGGGGAGGCGCGCCGGAAGAGAATGAGCGGGCAAGAGCGCGAGAGCGTTCAGTCAAACAGCCGCGTCTTTGCTTGGCTCGAGCTCGTGAAGGCATTTTCCACGTCCCTTACGTCGGATTTCCCTATTCGCATTTTGGGGATTCGCAGCGCGACGTTCCCAATCGCCGCGGTCTTGACAGCGACTGCAGTCCTACGATTGATGCGCGGTCGCAGCAGTCTGCCGCATCAGACAGAGCATGCGCGCTCGGCGCAAAAACGCTCAACTGCCATTTTTTGTTTGATTTCGTCAGACAAGAGTTGCCTTCGCTTCGAGTTCGGCAGCATCGATAGACCTTCGTCCATTCTGCAAGGCGGCGGCGTTGATTGAGGCGCATGAACGCCCGGGCGTCGTCGCCTCGGCTGCAAGGCGCGGGGAAATGCCGGAACACCCTTGGCGTGCGACTCCAAGGCCCCCCTTCAAAGGGAGGCGCGCATGAAAAGCCGTTTCGTCGGCGGAATCAGCTCTGCTTTTCGGCGAGGAGCTTGCGGACGCTGGCGAGCTTCACGCAGATGCAGAGGAGCTCCATTGCGGTTTCGAGCTCGTTCAGAGGCGGATAGGTCGGCGCGATGCGAATGTTGCTGTCGTTCGGATCGCGATGAAGCGGGAAGGTGGCTCCTGCGCCGGTCATTTTGACGCCGGCCTCCTTGGCGAGGCGAATCGTTTCCTTTGCGCATCCGGGAAGGACGTCAAGAGAAACGAAGTAACCGCCGCGCGGGGAAATCCATGAGGCGACGCCGGAACCGGAAAGTTCACGGTCAAGAATGGAAAGGACAAGATCGAATTTCGGACGGAGTTCGTTGGCGAGCTTTTTCATGTGCTTGCGGACGCCGTCAGCGTTCTTGAGATATCGGACGGTGCGGAGCTGATTGAGCTTGTCGGGTCCGATTGTCTGGATGCCCATGATGCAGCAAAGCTCCTTGAAGTTCTCGGGGCCGGTCGCGAGGAGAGCGACTCCAGCGCCGGGAAAGGTGATCTTCGACGTGGAGAAGAAGTAGTATACGCGCTCCGGATTTCCGGCCGCCTCGGTCGCTTTGAAGATGTCCTTGAGCTTGCATTCTTCATAGATGTGATGGACGCCGTAAGCATTGTCCCAGAAAATGCGGAAGTCGGAAGCGGCGGTCTTCATAGACGCAAGACGGTCGACGGTTTCGTCGGAATAGCAGACGCCCTGCGGATTGCTGTAGAGCGGTACGCACCAAATTCCTTTGATGGAGGCATCTTCGGCGACAAGCTTTTCGACCATGTCCATGTCCGGTCCGGTCGGCGTCATAGGAACGATGATCATTTCGATCCCGAGCTTTTCGCAGATGGCGAAATGACGGTCGTATCCAGGGCAGGGGCAAAGAAACTTGACGCGATCGAGGCGACCCCATGGGGTGCATCCGTGCGTGCCCCAGACCCAATGACGGATGATGGTGTCGAACATCATGTTGAGGCTGGAGTTCCCGCCGATGAGCATGCGATCGGGATTGAGGTCCAGCAGTTCCGAGAAGAGCTTTCGCGCTTCGGGAATGCCTTCCAGACTTCCGTAGTTGCGGGCGTCCATGCCGTTGCTGCAGATGTAGTTTTCAAGCTTGTCGAGAACGCCGTTGGTCAGGTCCAGCTGCTTGCTGGAAGGCTTTCCTCTGGACATGTCAAGATTCAGATTGCGCGCGCGAAAATCCGCGTACTGACGCTCCAAGTTCGCTTTCATCCCATCCAGTTCCGGGATCGACAAATCAATGATGCTCTTCATGTTCAATTCATCTGCCTTTCTTTGGCTTGAAAACGGAAACCCGTTACTATACATGAAAAGAGCGAAAAAATCAAGATGGATGCGCTTGATTTTTCATGCAAACGGCAATATCGTACGCGATTATGAAAACGGATCGAATCCAAAAGACGCGCGCCACCCGCAACCGAACCCTGCAACTGACGGGGGAGGAAGAGACGCGCCTTTCAAATCTTCTTGCGCCCGTTCCGGAACGGATCCGTTCCGCCGCCGAGATAGAGAATCGCATCTTTTGCGGCGACATGGCCGCGGCGCTGCCCGTGTTTCCCCAGGAGCTGTTCGATCTCGTCGTGCTCGATCCGCCGTACAATCTGACTAAGGATTTTCACGGAGCGGTCTTCCGGCGGCGGGACGACGACGCCTACGAGGAATGGCTGGAGTCATGGATGCCTGGAGTCGTCCGTCTGCTGAAGGAGGGCGGAAGTCTGTATCTCTGCGGCGACTGGCGCTGCTCTGCGGCGCAGTATCGCGTTCTTTCTCGGCATTTGGTCGTGCGCAATCGCATCGTATGGGAACGCGAGAAGGGGCGCGGCTCCATGCGGAACTGGAAGAATTGCGCGGAGGACGTCTGGTTCGCCACGAAGGGAGATGATTGGCTCTTTCATGCGGACGCTGTCAAGTTGAAGCGCCGCGTGCTCGCGCCGTATCGCTCCGAAGGCCGCCCCAAGGATTGGGTCGAATCCAAGGACGGAAACTACCGCATGACGCATCCGTCGAATTTCTGGACGGATCTCGTCGTCCCGTTTTGGAGCATGCCGGAGAACACGGACCATCCGACTCAAAAGCCGGAGAAGCTGATTGCAAAGCTGATTCTGGCAAGCTCCGATCCCGGCGATTTCGTCTTCGACCCCTTTCTCGGAAGCGGCACGACGGCCGTGGTCGCGAGGAAGCTTGGGCGTCGCTTCTGCGGAATCGAACAGGCGAAGGAATACTGCCTTTGGGCGCTGAAGCGTCTGGAAAACGCCTCGCTCGATCCGCATATCCAAGGCTATGACGGCGTTTGTTTTTCCATGCGCCACGAATCCTGAGCCTTGCGCATCGGCTTCGCGTACGCCGAGTCCGGAGCGGAAGAGATTTCGCTTTCGTTATTTCAAGCTTTTTTCATCACGCACGCCCGCGCGGCGTGCGTACATGAAATCGGCGGCTTGCATCAAGCGTCCGGAGTCGGGTTCTTCTTCGGACGTCCGCCGCGCAGGTTGTGCGGTTTTCCGCCCTTCAGTCCGTTTTTCGCGGAAGCTGGATTCTTCCAGCCGCCGAGCTTGCGCTGTCCGCAGTACGGGCAGACCTCGCCCGGCTTCAATTCGATTTTTTCCATTTGCATTTCTCCTTTCCGTAGATACTTTAAAAATACCCCCCTTTCGGAGGGCTGTCAAGCCGTCAGCGGATAACTCCGTTGCTGTACAGCAACTTGACCAGTCGCCGGAGTCTCCTTCGGCGCGCCTTTCGGCGCCGCATACGCCGGAGGGCTTTTTTAATTGCCTTGAAAGATTGCGCGCCTTTTGCTTTCCGGCGTCTGCGGGAAAATTTCAGTATGTTTTCAGCGCCGGTTTTGACATACGATTTGAGATGCCTGATTTGTTTTTGTTTTTTCGAATTTGCCTGCTGTTTTTGAGCTGGAATAAGAAAATGGCGATGTCGATGGGATTCGAACCCATGACCTGCTCTTTAGGAGAGAGCCGCTCTATCCAGCTGAGCTACGACACCGCGCGGAGTTCCGTCTCCGAATCGCGTGGATGCGGAATCATGAAAATGTGTAGAAATATGCCTTCGTTTTGTGAAAAAGCAAGCGCGGAGAGCGCGGAAGTCGAAAGAAAAGCGAGGCGTCCGCTCAAAGCGGCGATCATTCGCACGCGGAAAAAGGAATGTCGTCCTCCTTTTTTCGATGTTTCGCGAGGCTTTTCAACTTTGCCGTCCCTGGCGAAACGCCCTGACGAATGCGTCAGCCGGGAAACGCTTCCGCGGCGAAGCGGAAACGAACCGTTTCCTGGCTAGTCGAATCAAGCTTTTAAAGTTTGAGCTTGCAACGGCATCGCCAGACGGGACGCGCTTGGCCGAGTCGTCCATTCGACATCGGGGAGGGCAGGGGGCGAGACGAGATCAGCAGGGCTTTGCACGGCGTCTCGCGGCGTCGACGAAGGCGGCGAAGATGCGGGCGGCGCGTTCATCGGCTTGGAATGAGAATTCCGGATGCCACTGGACGCCCCAGACGAACAGCCGATCAGGCATGCGGAGGGCTTCGACAAGTCCGTCGGATGCCTTTGCCATGACCTGAAGACCGCGAGCAAGCTCCTTTACGCCTTGATGATGACAGCTGTTGACGGCGCATTCGTTTGTCTGAAGAAGGCGTCGCAACGGCGTGTCAGGCAGGAGCGAAATCATGTGCGCGGCGCGGTCATAGGGGGGCTCCATCTTGTGCTGGACGAGAGAAGGGCGCTCAGTCGGAAGATTCTGGTGGAGCGTTCCCCCGAATGCGGCGTTTATGAGCTGAAGTCCGCGGCAGATTCCCAGCACAGGCTTGTCCGCGGCGACAGCGCGCAGCAGAATGTTCCGATCCATTACGTCGCGTTCCTTCAACGTTTCGCCGCAGCAGGGACGTTTTTCCTCGCCATACAGGGAAGGCCCGACGTCCTGACCGCCTGCGAGCAGGAATCCGTCGCATCGTTCCAAAAGGAGATCCAACGCATCGGGGTCGGCGGAGAGCGAAGGCATGACAGGGATCGCCCCTTGCGCTTCTATCCCCTTCATATAGCCGGGCAGCATCCAATAGCTGTTTCTTTCCTTGTCGACGAGCGGCGACACGGCGATTACGGGCTTGTTTCGAAACATGGGGAGACGGCTCCTTTCGTTCAGTCTTCGCTTTTTTCAATGTCATGTCATTGCGTAAGAGAAAGCAAAACACATGCCATCTTTTCGCTTGCGCTTGAATCGACCTGCGCAGGTGACGAAAAATGTAAAACGAGCAAGATCGTCTTACATTTCCTTGCTTGTTCGCGGGACGAATTCGTCGAAAACCGCACATTGCGGCGCGAACGGATCTTGCATTTGCACGCGAACGGGCTATAGTTTCCTGCAAAAGTCCGCAGCGTCCGAATTGCTCGGAGCAGGCGAACCGTTCGCGGCGGAGATCGAACGAAGCATTCAACGGCAAAGACAGGAAAAAGCATGAAACGGATGATGCGCGGAAAAGGAGCGTTTCGAAAATGAAGAGCTCTTTCTGGCGTTATTTCGCAAAACGCCTTGCGCTTGGCGCGCTGACGCTGTTTCTGATTCTTCTCGCGAGCTATGCGTTGCTGCGAGCGGCGCCGGGCGATCCCTCGAAAAGCACGATGCTGAGCGGCGGCGCGGGCGGCGCCCAGAGCGCGGTCGGCACGATTTCCGGAGAAAAAAATGAGATCGGCCGCAACGAGATCCTGGAAAGGAAGCTCAATTTGGACAAGCCGGCTCTGGTCGGATTCTGGCTGTGGCTGAAGGATGCTCTGCATGGAGATTTTGGAACGAGCGTGGCGGTGGACAAGGGACGCCCTGTGACGACTCTGATTCTGGATCGACTGCCTGTGACGCTGAGCTTGAATTTCTTTGCAATCCTTTTGACGTATCTGCTTGCGATTCCAGTCGGCGTGCATACGGCGATGCGCTGCGGCGGATTCTACGACAAGAGCATGACGGCATTCCTGTTCTTTCTGTACTCGCTTCCGGCTCTGTTCACGGCCCTTCTCCTGCAGGCCCTCTTTTGCAAGGGCGGCGTTTGGCCGATCTTCCCGCTGAAAGGCGTCTCACCGGACATCGCGCCCGGAATGAGCACCTGGGCGATCATGCGCGAAACGGCAATGCATTACGTGCTTCCTGTCTTCTGTCTGAGTTATGCGTCGTTTGCCGGCGTCGCTCGCTTCACTCGGGCGGGAATGCTGGACGTGATACGACAGGAGTACATTCGTACGGCGCGCGCCAAAGGCGTTCCGGAACGCGCGGTGATCTGGCGTCACTCCTTCCGGAATGCGCTGATCATTCTGATCACGCTGTTCGCGGACATTCTTCCAAGTCTGGCGGCAGGGAGCATTCTGATCGAGTACATCTTCAACGTCCCGGGAATGGGCGCGCTTTCCATGACGGCTCTGTCGAGTCGGGATATGCCGCTGACGATGGCGCTTTTCGCTTTCAGCGGCATTCTAACGCTGCTCGGCATTCTTCTTGCGGACATATTGTATGTCGCGGCGGATCCGCGCATCGGATTCGACTCGCGGTCATGACGGTCGGTTCGTTCGCTCTGCGATTCTTCCGCATGTTCTGCTGCGGCGCGTGAAAATCCCGTTGAAAATCCCTTGAATTCATGCTATATTAATTGAAAAAGATTTTGAATCGGCTGCGGCCGGCGCAGCGATGCGTCGTCTTCGTCGGCCGGGATTCGGAAAAACCAGAGAGCGCCCGTCGGAAGAATCCGCCGGAGGAAGGAAGCACGGAATGGAACGCAAGTTGTTTGGAACGGACGGGATACGCGGACATGCCAACGTCGATCCCGTTACGCCGGAAGTGGCGTTGAATCTGGGCAAGGCTCTGGGGCTCATCTGCAGAGAGCGCTGCGGCGCAGGCGCCGCGGCTGTCCTCGGCAAGGACACGCGTCTCTCCGGTTACATGCTGGAAACAGCGCTCACGTCTGGAATGGTCAGCTGCGGCATGAACGTATTTCAGGTCGGACCGCTTCCGACGCCGGCCGTGGCTCATTTGGTTCGCTCCATGAACGCGTCTTGCGGCGTAATGATCACGGCCTCGCACAACCCTGCGCACGACAACGGCATCAAGGTGTTCGGAGGCGACGGATTCAAGCTCCCGGACGAGGAGGAGGAACGCATCGAACAGGTGATGGCGCAGCCGATTCCCGGCATCGCCTATGCGGAGATCGGCAAGGCGTTTCGTCTGGACGATGCGCCGGGGCGCTACATCGAGTTCGCCAAGGAAACGATTGGCAATCTGAGCCTTCATGGCATTCGCGCCGTCCTGGATTGCGCGAACGGCGCGGCGTATTCGATCGCGCCGTCCATTCTCCGCGAGCTCGGCGTGGAAGTGATCGCCGATTCATGTTCGCCGGACGGTTCGAACATCAATCTGCACTGCGGCGCTTTGAATCCGGATCGCGTCTGCGAATTGGTGCGGACATACCGTGCAGACATCGGCATCGCGCTGGACGGCGACGCCGACCGCGTGATCTTTTCGGATTCGAACGGGCGAATCGTGAACGGAGGCCGGATTATCGGACTCTGCGCGCTCGACATGAAGAAACAGGGCCGCCTGAAGAACAACGCGGTCGCTGTCACGGTCATGAGCAATCTCGGCCTTTTGGAAGCGATGCGCAACAACGGAATTCAGACGGAAGTCACTTCGGTCGGCGATCGGTACGTGATCGAGGCTATGCGAAAGAAGGACATCATGCTCGGCGGCGAGCAGTCGGGGCATCTGATCTTTTTGGACTATGCGACGACGGGCGACGGGATCGTTTCCGCCCTGAACGTCCTGAAGCTGATGAAGCAGCAGAACAAGCGCCTGTCCGAAGTGACGGACTTCATGGAAGAATATCCGCAGATTCTGACGGCGCTTTCCGTAAACAGCAAGCCGCCGCTGGAGGAGATCCCGGGCTATCCCGAGCTGATGCGTGAAGCGGAGGCCGATTTCAACGGCTTTGGACGCGCGGTCGTCCGCTATTCCGGCACCGAGAATCTTTGCCGGATTCTCGTCGAGGCGAAGACGCGCGAAATGGCGGAGAAATGGCACGAAAAGATTACGAAGTTTCTGGAAAAGGCCCTCTGATTCGATTGTTCGACGATTGAAAACAAGGAAAGGAAAGCGACATGTGCGGAATCGTAGGATATGCGGGGACTCAGCCTTGCGTTCCCGTTTTGATTGACGGATTGAAGCGACTGGAATATCGCGGATACGATTCCGCAGGGATGAGCTTCCTGAAGAAAGGGGATGGAATCGTCACAGTCAAGACCTCCGGAAAAGTGCGCAATCTTGAGGCGAAACTGCCCAGGAAATGCGACGCCGACACCGGAATCGCTCACACGCGCTGGGCGACGCACGGCTCGCCGACGGAGATCAACGCGCATCCGCATACGGACGAAAAGGGCGAGATCGCCGTCGTGCATAACGGAATCATCGAAAACCACGCCGAGCTGCGCCGTCGTCTGGAAGCTGCCGGACATAAGTTCGCGTCCGATACGGACAGCGAAGTCATTCCGCATCTCATCGAAGAATTCTATCAGGGCGATCTTCCGCTCGCCGTCTCTCAGGCTCTGAATCAAGTGCGCGGAACCTACGGCATCGCGGTGATCTGCTCCAAGCATCCGGGTCTGGTCGTGGCCGCCCGCCACGGAAGCCCGGTCGTCGTCGGGCTTGGGAAGAATGCGAACATAGTGGCGAGCGACGTGACCGCGCTGGTCGCTTATACGCGCAATGTCATTTACCTCAATGACGGAGAGATGGCGATCCTTACGCCGGACGGCGTGGACGTTCGCACGCTGATGAACGCGCCGCTGGAACGCGAAGTCTCCGAGGTTTCGTGGGACATCAAAGCGGACGGCAAAGGCGAATTCGATCATTACATGCTCAAGGAGATCTATGAGCAGCCGGAATCCGTAGAGAATACGATTCGCGGCCGCCTGAATCATCAGCTCGGCAATGCCGTGCTCTCCGGCTTTACGCTCGATCCGCGGGAAATGGCGCAGATCAACCGCATCGTAGTCGCGGCCTGCGGAAGCAGTCTGCATGCCGGTCTGGTCGGCGAATACTATTTCGAGGATATTTCCGGCATTCCGGCGACGGCGGAGCAGGCCGCGGAATTCCGCTATCGCAATCCGATCATTCTGCCGAACACGCTTGTGATTCCGATCAGCCAGTCCGGCGAGACGGCCGACACGCTGGCGGCGGTGCGCGAGGCGGTCAACAAGGGCGCGATCGTTTCCGCCATTTGCAACGTGGTCGGGTCGACCATTGCGCGGGAAAGCGGCCGCGGCATCTACCTGCACGCGGGACCGGAGATCAGCGTCGCCTCTACGAAGGCGTTCACCTGCCAGGTGACGGTTCTGTTGATGCTTGCTCTTCTGCTTGGACGCAATCGACGCCTGGATCATGAATTCGGAACTTATCTGGTGAACGAGATTCAGCGCATTCCTGATCTCCTGCGTGAAGTTCTGAAGGAGGCTCCGAACATTGAGCGGCTTGCTCGGAAGCACGCGAAAGCGAAGAACCTCTTTTACATCGGGCGCGGCTGTCTCTATCCGGCCGCGCTGGAGGGCGCGCTGAAGCTCAAGGAGATCAGTTATGTGCACGCCGAAGGCTATCATGCCGCGGAACTGAAGCACGGACCTATCGCGCTGCTTGACGAGAACGTCCCTGTCATCGCGCTCTGCAACAACATTCCGGGCAAGGACAAGATGCTCGGCAATATTCAGGAATGCAAGGCGCGCAAGGCGCCCATCATCGCGGTCGTCACAGGCGACGACGACTGCTGCGAGAATCTGACGCCGGACGTGATCCGCGTCCCGAACAGCTCGCGGTTCGTCGCGCCGATCACGACGGTCGTAGCTTTGCAGATCTTTTCCTACTACTTCGCGATGGCGCGCGGCTGTGAAATCGACCAGCCGCGGAATCTGGCGAAGAGCGTGACTGTGGAATAAGAAATCGCGCGAAAAATACGCGTTCGGTTCGTTTTTTTCGAAAACGAACTTGCATTTCCGCGTTTCCGCTGTATAGTAAAGGCTGTTCTGCGCGTCCCCATCGTCTAGAGGCCTAGGACACCAGGTTCTCATCCTGGTAACCGGGGTTCGAATCCCCGTGGGGATGCCATTTTGTTTTCCGGCGGATCTTCTCGACGGACAAGCGCGTGACTTCGCTCCGTGCGCAGTTCGCTTTCATGCCGATTTCGGTTTCTTGGACGGAGCGTTCTTCCATGAAGATTTTCGACATCCATTGCCATGCGTTTCCAGACATCGTCGCCCCCAAGATCATAGAATCCCTGGAGTCGTTCTATGGTTTTCCTTGGGAACGGACGGGGACATATCCCGATCTTATGGCAAGTCTTGACGAGGCCGGCGTGGAACGCGCAGTCATTTTTTCCTGCGCAACGCGTCCGGATCAGGTCCGCAACATCAATGACTACATAGCATCGAAAACTTCGGAACGCCTGATCGGCTTCGGGACGCTGCATCCGGACTTCCGCGATTTCCGGCAGGAACTCAATCGCATGCGCTCGCTTGGCCTCCGCGGAATCAAGTTCCACCCGGACTTTCAGCGGTTCGACTTCGATGATAGGACCATGTATCCGCTTTTCGAGGCGATCCCTCCGGACATGCCGGTGATGGTGCATGCTGGCGATCCGAAGCTGGACTTTTCCGCGCCGCGTCGCATTGCGCATGTCGCGGCGCTGTTTCCGCATCTGACGCTTGTCGCTGCGCACATGGGCGGCTTCGGCGTCTGGGACGAAGCGGAACGGCTCCTGATCGGGCAAAATCTCTGGCTGGACGTTTCCAGCACGATCGGGCATCTTTCAGCGGAGCGCGTGGAACGCCTGGCGCGCGCGCACGGGCTTGATCGGGTCCTCTTCGGTTCAGACTATCCGTCCGTTTCCCATGCGCACGCGATTGCCGCGGTTCAGACGATGAACCTGAGCGAACTTGAAAGCGAAGCTCTTTTTTGGAAGAACGCTTGCCGTTTGCTTGCCCTTCCGGAATGATTCCGCGCGCTTCCCTTTTGCAAGGCGCCTCGTCCGCGCCGCGTACAGTCCGCCCGGTTGCATCGCCGGACGCTCGCTCCAGGAATCGCGCGGAATCCGCGTTGCAAGTTCGGACTCACGTCCTCCATTCCATCGGCTTTGCGCACGAAATCCGCGTTCGGTTCTCCGGTCGTTTCCTGATCCGTTGCGCAAACGCAAAGCCCGAAGGCATTGCATCGTCCGTCTTGCGTTCCGAATGCAAAAGCAGGAGCTTTTCAAAAACTTCTTCTGTTTTTCATTCCGTTCATCAGCCCCATGCCGCCTCATTGCATTCAAATATGTCATAGCTCCTTTTTCTTGTTTGCGCAAAGAAAGATGCCGTTGGTCGCTCCGGATTGTAAAAGGTCGTTGCGGATGTCTCGCTCTGCGACTTTTTCCGTTCCGTCCGCTGTTTTTTTCAACGCGTCAATGAGCGGAATAAGCGCAGGGCAGTCTTGCAAAAGCCGTCACGGCGTGATATAGTATAATCATTTTCATACACTGCTTATTCCCAAGAAGACAAGGATTCTCCCCGGATGTTCATCCTGAACTGGTATGTCACGAAAAACTTTCTGGCGACCTTCCTCATGGCGATTCTCATCCTGACGTTCGGCATGACGGGCGCGCAGCTGATGAAGGTGTTCGACTTCATCGCTAGAGGGATTCCGCTTTCCATCGTCTGGGAGTTTCTTCTGTATTCGATTCCCATGGCGCTGGCCTTCACTGTTCCATGGGCGGGGCTCGTTTCCATTATGCTCGTGTTCGGGCGCATGTCGGCGGACAACGAGATTACAGCCATGCGCGCTTGCGGCGTTTCCATTTTGCAAATCATCTCCCCGATCATCCTTACGACATTCATTCTTACGTGCGTCTGTCTGTATCTTCAGCTCGAGATCGGACCGCGCGCGCTTGGAAATGCGCGGGAGCTCTTGAAGGATGTCGCCTCGAAGCATCCGCTGGCTCTGTTTACGCCGGGGCTTCCCGTGGACGTCGATCGCTACAGTCTCTATTTCGACGAGCGCGACGAAGACGGCATGATTTATGGCGTGCAGCTTCTGGAGCTCGCTTCCGACGGGACGGTGCGCAAGGACGTCTATGCCGCGCGCGGACGCTTTGATTTGCACGAGGATACGAACGTCGTGGACATCGTTCTATACGATGCAGTGATCGATACGGAGGACGGCGGACAGGATATCAACGGATTCGCGTCGGAAACGCGAATTTCCTTTGAATTCAGCAAGACCTACAATCAGAAAAAGCGCGTTTCCGTGCAGGACAAGTATCTGACCGTGCGCGAGCTTCTGGCGCGTTCCGCCATTTTCAAGCGGGAAGGGGCGGATACGACGGCGATTCAGGTGGAGCTGAACCAGCGGATCGCGCTTGCGATCGCGCCGATCGCGTTTCTGATGCTCGGAATGCCGCTCGCCATCCGGACGAGTCGGCGGGAAACGAGCATCGGATTGTTTCTCAGCGTGGCGCTGGCGTCCATTTATTACTTTGGCGTTCTGATCTCGGATGCGTTGCGCAATCATACGAATCTGTTCCCGCAATACGTGCTCTGGATTCCGCCGATTCTTTATCAAGTGTTCGGCGTGTTTTATCTTACAAAAATTGCAAGGAAATGAACATGAAGCCTTTGGAAATGCATTTGGAGTGCGTCGCCTGTGGAAGGACCTACGATGCATGGGAGCTCCGATACAAGTGCGACTGCGGCGGCGTCTTGGACGTCAAGCGCGAACTTTCGTCCGTCGATGGAGAGGAGCTCCGCAAGCTTTGGGATTCCCGCTGGGGCATGAAGCGCGGCGTCGAATCAAGCGGCGTCTGGCGCTATCGCGAACTGATTCTTGACGCGCCGGACGATAAGATCGTCACCCGTCAGGAAGGCAATACGCGCCTTTATCCGGCTCTTGCCGCCGGAGAGTGGGCGGGTCTTTCCGATCTGTGGTTCAAGCATGAAGGCGAAAATCCGACCGGAAGCTTCAAGGATCGCGGGATGACGTGCGGCATGAGCGCCGCGCGCGTATTCCAGGCGAATTCGGTCGCGTGCGCCAGCACGGGCAATACTTCGGCAAGCATGGCTTCCTATGCCGCCGTCGCCGGTATGCGTTCCGTCGTCTTCATTCCGGAAGGAAAGATCGCCTACGGCAAACTGGCTCAAGCATTGGCATACAATGCGCGAACGCTTCAGATCGAAGGCAATTTCGACGATGCGATGGCTCTGGTTCAGAAGGTCTGCAACGAGCTTGGCATTTATCTTTTGAACTCTATCAATCCATTCCGCATCGAAGGTCAGAAGGCCATCTGCTTCGAGGTCCTGCAGCAACTCGATTGGAATCCGCCGGATTGGTTTGTCATCCCCGGCGGCAACCTCGGCAACAACAGCGCGCTCGGCAAGGCCTTGATGGAACTCAAAGAGCTTGGAATCATTTCCAAGGTCCCGAAGATCGCCGTCATTCAGGCGCAGGGCGCGAATCCGCTTTATCGCATGTGGACCGAGCATGCGCCTTTCCGTCCGGTCGAAAATCCTGAAACGATCGCCACCGCCATCAAGATCGGCAACCCCGTTTCCTGGCAGAAGAGCATGCGCGCGGTGACATGGTCGCACGGAACCGTCGAACAGGTCTCGGAACAGGAAATCATGGATGCGAAGGCGAAGCTGGATGCAGCTGGAATCGGCGCCGAGCCCGCCTCCTGCTGCAGTCTTGCCGGAGCCAAAAAGCTTGCGGACAAGGGCGTTATCGGCAAGGACGAGAAGGTCGTCGGAATTCTTACGGGAAACATCCTGAAGGATCCCGACTCCGTGATCGGATACCACCGCGACACGCTGATGGAGCATTACGGCATCCGCGGAACCTTCGCGAACAAGCCTGTCGTCATTCCGCCAACGGTCGAGGCCGTCCGCGCGGCTTTAGCCTGAGCGGGCTCGACGTCGGCATTCCTGCCGCACATTTCTTGTCGGGGCGCATTGCGGATGAGGAAACGCATGCTTCGCCGCTTTCGTCCGGCGCCAAAGAGAATGCGGCGCGGATGAAAATGCGAATGTCCTGCGAGGGCAGGGGGTTCGAATCCTTAAAAAAAGCGTTCCGTCCGGCGGAGGCTCGCCGCCAAGCTCGACCTGCGCGCTTGGCGGCGCGAACACTGCATTGAGAACACGGTCGGCTCCGACCAGGGATCAGGACACGCTTCGTCCCCGATGAACACGCATGGAGCGTTCTCTTGCATCGACGTCCTTCGATATGGCGAGAAGCCGCCTCGTTCGGGAACAAGCGGCGCGGATGCCGCTTCCCGATTATCTGGACGCGGAAGTTTTGAATGTTTTTGAAATCACGAGGAACGAACGTGGCGCTTCATCCGTCGTCTCGCCCGAGAATGCGTTCCGCCTCGCTTTTTTCCGCTTCATGCTTGCGAAGAAGGTGCGTAGAGAAGACCTCTTTTCGCTTGCCGCAGCGCGTTTTTCGGTCTTGTCCCCTTTGCATTTCCGGATGCGGCGGAAAGGAAGGACGGAATGGCGGAAATTTTCCTGCTTACGCTTCGTCCGGAAGCAGGAAGCCCTTTTCCTTGAGATCGGCGACGAAGGCGAGAACGTCCGCATCGACATCGTCCGGACAGTCGCCGTCGCAGGCTTCTTTCAGCTCGGCCACGATTTCCAAAAGATTCATGTTCTTTTCGAGTCTCTTCCAGACGAATGCGCCCGTCCGGTTCAGGCCCATGACCTGTCCGTCGTCCGGATTGAAGAGAACCGCGGTCTGTTCGAAGTCCTCGCGGAATACGATGAGGGGATTCACTTTCATAGGAGGGCCTTTCTGGATGTCTGTCCGTTTGTGCGAATCCTGGGATTCGCGTTATTGTTTCGGGGGCGAAAGCGCATGCGCCCGCAAGAAAGACGGGCATGGAGACCCGTTCTCCACAGACGTTGCGCCATTGTACGTCGATGCAGACGTTCGCGTTCAGTTCTGCGAGCAGAAACAGAGATGAATTTCCGCATCCATTCGTTCCATGACAACGAGCGCTGCGCGGCGAGATCGTCGTAGTCGGCGAACTCTTCTTGCCGGATGCCGAAAACGACCGCATTCCGGGAATCGAGCGGAGAGGCGCGGAAGCGCTCCTTGCGGATCGCGAGGGCGCCGCAAACGGCAATTTGCAGATTCGCATGCTTCACCATAGTCGCGTCGTCGTGAATCTTGCATGCGTCTTCCATGGTCGCCTTCGCCATCGTCGACATTCTTCGTTTCATATTTGAATTTGTGTTGATTGTCATCGTCTTACGCATGAATGTGAAAAGGAATCGGCATACTATACAGCCGCAAGTCGAAAAAATCCAGTCGGCTTGGCGCGTTTCAACGCCGATTCATGCGCGGATCCAGAGCGTCGCGCAGATCGTCGCCTAGAAGATTCAGAGCCAGAGTAAGAACGAACATGAAGCCCGTCGCTGTCGCGAGCTCCCACCACACTCCGCGCCAAAGCAGGCTTTGTCCATTGGCGATCATCAGCCCCCAGCTGGGCTCATTCTGAACGCCAAGACCGAGATAGCTGACGATCACCTCCGTCATGATCGCGAAGGCAAAGCGCATGGTGAAGTAGACGATGACGACGTGCATCAGATTCGGAAGAATGTGGCGGAACAGAATTCCCGCGTCCGGAACGCCGAGCGCGCGTGCCGCGGAGACGTAGGGCATGGCGCGGATGCGGAGCGTTTCGGCTCGAACGACCCGGCAGAGAGGCACCCATCCGGTCAGGCCGATTCCAAGATAGACCGCCATCATGCCCGGTTCCGTGTTGAATGCGGCGCTGAACGCGCGGAATGCGGATTCCAGAGCAGGCGAGAGAAACCCCTTTGAGACAAGCAATGCAAACGCGAGAATGAAAAGCAGAGTCGGCATTGCGGCGAATGTGCTGTAAATCCATAGAACGATGCGATCCGTCCGTCCTCCGTAGTATCCTCCCAAAAGACCCAGAACGACGCCGAAGAGCGAAGAGATGAGCGAAGCAATCACGCCGACTTTGACGGCGGTTCGCGTGGCGAATACGGCGCGCAGAAGCACGTCGCGTCCTAGATAGTCCGTGCCGAGAATGTGTCCTTTCATCGGCGCATGATTCCGCAGTTCGGGATTCTTGCGTTCGTAGACAGGCGTCTTTCCCGTGTGCGCGCAGTAAATCGCATATCCTTCCGCGAAGATCGCAACGAGAAAGAACAGAATGCAGATCGTCAGCGGAATCCGCGCGGAGCGCGGCAGACGGAAGGTCGGACTCGTCAGCATTGCGGTCCGCCCTCCGGAAGCAGACGTTTAAGATGCACTTGAAGGAGACCTACTTCCGCAGGCGTTACTCCGTCGATGCGGCTCGCCTGAGCGAGCGTCGTTGGACGGATCGTGCGGAGCTTCGCGCGGGATTCGTTGCGCAGCCCTGGAATTGCGCCGTAGTCGATCCCGGAAGGAATTCGCCACGTCTCCAAACCGCGCAGATGCCGAATCGAAATCTCTTCCTGACGGATATAGCCTTCGTAATGCGTTTGAATCGCAATCTGCCGGAGAGCGCGGCGGTCGATCGGACTGGACAAATCCGCGCCGATTTGCGCGGGATCGAACGGAAGCGACGCGGGCAGAGCTCCATGGAAGTCGCGAAGGGCGTCCCAGGCGGAACGGCCTTGGATGCGGAGAGCTCGACAGGCGGCGGAGAGGGCGTCGAGACGCATGCGATAATGTTCGAATGAGGCGAAATCCGCATCGGAGAGCAGTCCGAGTTCATGCGCGCGCGTGCAAAGCCGCAGGTCTGCATTGTCCTGACGGAGACGCAGGCGATATTCCGCGCGACTGGTGAAAAGGCGATACGGCTCCGAGATTTCCTTGGTGGCAAGATCGTCCGCCATGACGCCGATATAGCTTTCGTCTCGTCCGAATTCGACGTCGTCGAGCCCGGCGGCGCGGCGCGCAGCATTGAGTCCGGCCAGGAGCCCTTGTCCGGCGGCCTCTTCATATCCGCTGGTTCCGTTGATTTGTCCTGCATGATAGAGTCCGTCCCAGTCGCGGACATGGAGCGAACGTTCCAGCTGCGAGGGAAGAACGAAGTCGTATTCGATGGCATAGGCGTAGCGGCAGAGAACGGCGCGTTCCATGCCGGGCAGGGAATGAATCATGCGTTCCTGCACGTCGGGCGGAAGGCTGGTGGAAATGCCGTTGACATAGAATTCGTCCGTGGCTTCGCCTTCCGGCTCCAGATAGATCAGATGCCGTTCATGCTGGGGAAAGCGGACGACCTTGTCCTCGAACGAGGGGCAGTAGCGCGTTCCGATTCCTTCGATTCTTCCGTTGTACATGGGCGCCTTGTCCAAATTGGCGCGAACGATTTCCGCCGTTTCCTTGACGCTCCATGTCATATGGCACGGCATGTCCTTGCGCTCCGTGCGCGGACGAATGGAGGAGGAATCGAAAAACGAAAAGAACTCTTCGCGGTCCTCGTTCTCCTGGCGCTTCATGGACGCGAGATCGACGGTCTTTCCCAGAACGCGCGGCGGAGTGCCGGTTTTCAGCCGTCCTGTCTTGAGACCGAGCTGTTCGCGGAAGGCGGCTGCGAGCGGAACGGACGCGGCGTCTCCGGCGCGTCCGCCGGAAAAGGAGCGCAGACCGTAATGGAGCTTTCCGCGCAGGAAGGTTCCGGTCGCGACGACGACGCTTTTCGCCATATGCTCGACGCCGAACATGTCGACGACGCCGCGTACGGCCTTTCCCTCGGTCAGAAACGCGACGGCTTCCGCCTGAAGAATCGTAAGGTTCTCCGTTTGCTCAAGAACTCGTTTCATCGCCTTCTGATAGACGACCTTGTCGCATTGCGCGCGAGGAGACCAGACGGCAGGACCTTTCGTTGCGTTGAGCATGCGGAACTGGATGCGTGCGGCGTCGGCAACGCGTCCCATGGCTCCGCCGAGCGCATCGATTTCGCGGACGACATGCCCTTTCGCCACGCCGCCGATGCATGGATTGCAGCTCATTTGGGCGATATGGTCCAAGTTCATGGTCAGCATCAGCGTTTGCGCGCCGATCCGCGCGGCCGCGAGCGCGGCTTCGCATGCGGCATGTCCGCCGCCGACGATGATCACGTCGTAAGAACGATTCACGGTTTCCGTCTCCGGATGAATTCAATTTTAGGAGAAGCAATCCGAAAATATACAGCCGCATTGCGTTTTTTTCACTTTTAAATTCGTTTTTTTTGTCTTTTTATGCTATATTGGCGGAAAAACGCACGGAGGAAGGAGGATGCGACGACCATGACGGAATCCCGGGAATCGGAAAAGCGCGGTCCGGCGAAGCTCAAGACAGGCGAATTCAAGACGTCGAAGACTCGCACGAAGGAGTTCAATCGGATGATGCAGGAAGAGGCGGAGCGTTGCAAGGCTCGAAATTCGCGCATGCTGATCCTCATCATCGCCCTCGGGTGCGGCGTGTTCTTCCTGATCTATTTTCTGGACGGCTTGGCCAAGCACTCCAAGCAGGACGACGTCCGCGTCAAAATCGAACAGGAAATCACGTCGATGCTCGCCGAATACGAAAGAATTTCCGCATCCGAGCCAAAGAGCGTAGACGGCCTTCCGCTTCCGACTTCCTTTCAATGCGCGCAGCAGGCCGCGAAAATTCTGAATCGGACGGACGACTTGTTGGAACGTTTCCCGTCCGCGACGCCTCGCTATGAAAAGACGCGGCAGGATTATGAAGCGGTTCTTGCAAAGCAGGCGATCATTCCGCCCGATCAGAAGCGGAGCGTAGGGAAGACATTCGCGCCGTTCGTCTGCCCGACCGCGCGCATCGAGATGGTTCCGATTCCCGGCGGCTCATTCCAGATGGGAGGCACGGAAGACGACGAGCTTCCGGTGCATGAAGTGAAGATTTCGCCCTTCTGGATGGCGTGCACTGAAATCACGAACCGCCAGATTCGGACGCTGATTCCGTCGATTCCGCCGTTGGAATGGAACAATCTGCGGCTGGATTCCCCCGAGCGTCCCGCGGCGAAGATCAACTGGATTCAGGCGATGCTCTACTGCAAGAAGCTGACGGAGCTGGAGCGTCAGGAAAAGCGCATCCCCGCCGGATACGAGTACCGTCTTCCGACCGAGGCGGAATGGGAGTATGCCTGTCGCGCGGGCACGAAGACAGCCTACTATTGGGGCGATTCCTTCGGAGAAGAGGGCGCAAAATATGCGAATTCGCTGGATCGCGAGGCTGCCGCTCGCTTCCAATGGCAGATCGGACCGCTGTCCGATGCGGCGGAATCGGATTCCTTCTCCGGCTCCGCTCCGGTCAAATCCTTCCTGCCGAACGCGTGGGGCCTTTACGACATGTCCGGCAACGTCGCCGAATGGTGCTACGACTGGTATGATCCGCGCGCCTATCTTCTTCAAAGCATGCGTGAACCGGATCCCGTGCGTCGTGATCCTGTGAACGTGGTCTTTACCCGCTTTCGTCCCTACGACGCCGGAACCTATGACGTAGAACTCGCCTGTCGGACGACTCGGGGCGGGTCCTGGGGCATGGAGCCGGAAAAACTGCGCAGCGCCGCGCGTCATTGGCTCCCGCCGGACGAGAAGGACGTCGGCACGGGCTTTCGCCCGGTTCTTGCGCCCGTCATTTCGGATCGTAATCGGAACTGATTCCTTCGTCTGAACCGTTCGGCGCGATCCGCAGAATGCAAGTCGGAGGCGGTCGGTTCGCCGAAATTTTTCAAGCCGGATATCGTTTGCCCGGCGCTGCCGCCATGCCGAACATGCTTTCGCATTTCATCGCACCGACGTTCTGCGCGTCTTTAGGTTTTCCTTGCCGCTCCGCTTGCTTCGATGTCTTGAAAGGATCAACTCCATGCGAATTCGATCAGATGGCGATGGCGATCGCGAACGCCGCATTCCGTCTTCGAAATCGTGCCCTTTGTTTTCAACAAGTCCCTTGAAAAACTGAAAAGGGGAGGTATATTCTTCTTTTCACAAAAACAAAAAAAGGAGGCTGACAAATGGTTCTGTCAGACAACAACGGGAGCAACTTCGACATGGAAATGAACGAGGGGAGAGCTTCGCTCGCAATCAAAACGGTCATGCGGACGTCAAAATGGCTGACGGCGTTCCGCGGACTGATTCTTCTGGCTCTGGGCGCGCTGATGATCATTCGTCCCGTACAGAGCATTGGCATTTTGACGGTCGCGCTCGGATTCATCGTGCTGATCGATGGCGTTGCGACGCTGATTTCTTCGATTTCGGCGAAGGAGATGCCGCGGCGCGGCGCCATGATCGCACTCTCGATTCTGATGATTATTGCGGCTGCGTTGATGATCGTGCATCCGCTTTTCATGGACGGATTTCTAATCGTTTGCATCGGCGTGTGGGCGATTCTGTGCGGTTTCGAAGGTCTGACGGAGCTGAAGATTCTTGGACGTCCCAAGATGACGGTCCTTTCGTCATGTCTGGCGATTCTGGCCGGAATCGTGCTTGTCCTGCTTCCGTTTTTCGGCCTGACCGCGATGACGATGGTCGCCGGATTCATCCTTGCGGCCACGGCGTTCGTCTTTCTCTTTTCCCTTGTGCAAGGGTCTCTGCTGTTCCGTGCGGCGATTTTTCTCGTTCTCGGCGTGCTGATGCTCGTTTCGCCGCTTCGGAGCATGGAGACGATCACGCGAGTTCTCGGCGCGTTTGCCATGGCGGATGGAATTTTGATGGCGGCAGGCGCGCTGCGGCTTCGGTTCATGCCGGGACGCTGGCTCGCATTTCTGCTGGGATTCTTGGTTGTGCTTCTTGGCGCGATTGCGCTGTGCTTCCCCTTCCAAATGGATTACGCGTTCCTCGTGTTTTTGGGCGCGTGGCAGTTCGTTTCCGGAGCGGTGGATCTGTTTCAGATCCGCTTCGCCAAGAACAAGCCTTTGGCAGCGCTCTCCGCCGTGCTGACGATCGCGGTCGGTCTTTTCTTCGTCGTCGCTCCGTTCATCGGCGCGCTGACAATCGATCTGCTTTTCGGCGTCATGCTGATTGTCGTCGCATGCCTGACGTTTCTTGCCAGTCTGCGCGAGCCGGAACAATTGAG
>CAZAAM010000009.1:0-23059 GCA_964483055.1 uncultured Victivallales bacterium | reverse complement strand
CGTTTCAAGAACGGCGTAATGCGGATTGTTCTTATGGATCGGCTTGTCTTTCTCGATCGTGACGGTCGTTCCGTCTCCGTCGAGCCTCCAGGCGTACATGGGACCCCAGGCGCGGTCGCGATTTTCGCCATGCGCGTATTCGAAGTCGCGATTCTGGACGAGTTCGGCGTAAAGACCTCCGTCCGCTGCATAGTTGATGTCTTCGAAGAAGATTCCGAAGAGCTTGTCGCTGATGCGCTTGGTCTTGGAAAGATCGACGACGAGGGTTGCGGGGGCGGGCTTGTATCCTGCGAATCTCGCGCCGTCGTGCTTCGCTTCTTCCTTGTGTTTGGCGGCCTTCGACTTTTTCAGCGCGTTTTCGCGAATGATGAATTCGATCACCGACGGCGAAACTTCAAGAATCTGTCCGCGCGCAACGCCGCCTTCGAGAGGGACTTCCGTCGCAGGGGATTTGTATTCTTCCGCAGGAATCGTTTCGGCCTCCAGAGAAACGTCAAGGAAGTCCTTGGTTCTGGCCTTGCGGAATCCATTGTCGTTCGTGCGGTAGCGAATGACGAACATGCCGTCTTCATAGGAGATCAGCGGTTCGAAACAGACCTTGTCCGGAACATGGAAGTAATCCTGCGGAATCCAGTTGACAAGATCCGTCGAGGTCGTGTGAGCAAAGAAGGGATCGGTTTCATTGACCTGCCAAACGGCGTGCCAGAGACCGTCGTGATAGAGCAGATTCGGCGCGATAAGACGCTTTTCCTGACCCCAAGGACCGTAGTCGCAGCGCAGGAATTCGGTTTCCGGACCGACGGAGACCCAGTTGAGCTTGTCGCGACTGTATGCGTAGTGCAGACCGTTCTTGTTGCGATTCTTGTTCGTTGCATAGGCGAAGAGAAACACGGGCGCTTCCACGGGGTTTTCGAGCGTTGTTTTTGTTGCGGCATTTTCCGCTTCTGAAGCATGAGCCGGAAGAAGAACGGAGGCGTTTGCGGCGATCGCGAGGGCGAGAAGCGGCGCGGCGGCAGTTCGAATGGATCGTTGCGTCATGTGCGTCCTTTCCACGTTTTGGAATGAGGTTGAACGTTTCAAATGCATAAGTTTTTCTGCGTTTCAGATGCGCCGATGCAGGTGCGCGGCAACGGAGGTGACAATACATCGGCGCGCAAGGAAAATCAAGTCGAAACGCAAAAAACAGTTAAAATTTTTTCATAATGAAATGCTCCTGATTTTCTAGAGGTTTTTCTTTTGTTGAAACGACATCGGGATTTGACCTGAAGTTCTGTTTTTCAGCATAATATACTTGCGACTCTTATGACAAAAATGGATGAATCGTTCATTCCCGTGAAATTTCCGTTCAAAATTTCAGCGGTTCTCAGGAGCTTTGTCCAAGGCAATATTGGATTGAGCGAAGCTCCGGTTGCGTTTTCGGTACTCCGTAGGAGTCATGCCGAGCAGAGCGTGCAGCTTTCTGCTGAAATAGCAAGGATCGTCGAAGCCGAGACGCGCGGCGACCATCTTGATCGGCAGACCGGTTTCAACGAGAAGACGGCAGCTTTCCTGAAGGAAACGCGCAGCGCGATATGCGGAGAAGCTTTCCGGTCCGTGATGACGAATCCAGTAGCGGCGCAGAGTCGAGATCGACATGCCGAATTCGGAGGCGAGAGCGCGGATGTCGACCTCTGAGCCAAAGTTTTGCGAGAGCCGCTTCCGAATTTCGGGAATGCATTTGGCGTTTTCCTCCTCTTTCTTGTCGTTTCCCAGGATGCTTTTCAGAATCATGGAATAACAGAAAAGATCCGTCCGATCCGCGGACAGCGCTTCACGCCCGAGCATGGTCTGGAGCTTTTCGGCGTCGCGCATGACGCCCGCCGCGTCTTCAAGTCGACGCACCGGACGTTCGAAATCGATGAATCCAATGCGGAGAAATTCCTTTGTCGCGGCCGGATCGTAGATGAAGAAGAGTTCGTCCCAGCAAGGCTCCGGTTCGGGACCGTAATCGTATCTTTCGCCCGGCGTTTGGAAAAAGAAGCATGGAGCTTCGATCGCATGGACGCTCCCGCGGAACCGCAGCTTCCCTCGTCCGCGCAAAATGAAGGAGAAATTGCACGTGTCGAAAACGCGATTCACGTTTTCGCATTTGCGCGAAAGAAAGCCGATGGTATCGACCTGCGGAAGAAGCGGAAAGGCTCTCGGAAAGGGCTTGACGTGCTTGACCAGCGTGTACACGGCGCATTCTCCTTGTCTTCGCCATCGCTTCGGGACAATGTTCCTGCGATGCGATGAAATTTTGAACGGAAATTTCACGGGAATGAACGATTCGTCCATTTTTATTGCACGATATCGCAGATATATTATATCGCAAATTGAACGGCAAGTCAAATCGCGATGCCGTTCCCATAAAAGAAAAATCTCGAAAAACAGGAGCATCTCACAATGAAGGCAGGCGTAATCGGTTGCGGGAACATTTCCGGCGCATATCTGAAACATGCGCGGACATTCGAACATTTGGAGATCGCGGCATGCGCGGACATCGTGCCGGAAGCCGCAGAAGCGAAGGCGAAGGAATTCGGAATCCGCGCGGAAAGCGTGGATGCGCTCTTCGCCGATCCGGAAATCGATGTCGTATTGAATCTGACCACGCCCCAGTCGCACACGGAAATCGACCTGAGAGCATTGGAATCCGGCAAGCACGTGTATTCGGAAAAGCCGTTCGGCTTGGATCGCGAGTCGGGCCGGAAGGTTCTGGAGCTGGCGAAGGCGAAGAATCTGCGCGTCGGCTGCGCGCCGGACACGTTCCTCGGCGGCGGACACCAGACCTGCCGGAAACTGATTGACGACGGCCTGCTCGGCCGAATCACGTCAGGCACGGCGTTCATGATGATCCACGGCCACGAAAGCTGGCATCCAGCGCCTGCGTTCTACTACAAGAAAGGAGGCGGACCGTTGTTCGACATGGGACCGTATTACATCACCGCGCTGATCAACATGCTCGGGCCTGTGAAGCGCGTCTGCGCACTCTGCAATCGCGCGGAAGACGCCCGGACAGGCGTGAAGGTCAACGTCGGCAAGACGTTCCCCGTCGAAATCGATACGCATGTTTCCGCTCTTCTTGAGTTCGCATCGGGCGCGATCGCGACCCTGATCACCAGCTTCGACATCTGGAAGACGAGCGGTTATCAGGACATCGAGCTGTATGGAACCAAAGGCGCGATGCACGTGCCGGATCCGAACTGCTTCGGCGGCGATGTCCGGCTCTTCTCCGGCAATCTGACGAGCGACTGGGCGATGATGGACAATCATTTCATCTACAACGACAACATGCGCGGAATCGGGCTGGCGGACATGTGCGCCGCCATTGAGACCGGACGCCCTCATCGCTGCTCCGGAGAATTGGCGTTCCATGTGCTGGACATCATGGCGTCGATCATCCAGTCCTCGGAGGAAGGCCGCTTCATCGAGCTGGAATCGACGTGCGAACGTCCGGCCGCTCTCCCGCTTGGACTGAAGAACGGTCGCGTGGATTTGTGAACGGCAGAATGCAGCGCGGGAGCCGAACGGGAGCGTTCGTTCGCGCCTGCGCTGCGAAGATATAGGTCTAAGGATAATGAAATCAAGGAGAAAACGAAGATGAAGCCTGTGCTGATTTTTCGCGGCGGCTGGGACGGACACGAGCCTGTGCAGACGTCGGACGTGATTGCGGCGGAGCTCCGCCGCCTGGGAAAGGACGTTGAAATCTACGATTCTCAGGAGTGTCTTCTGCAGAGCGATCTGAAGGACAAGTATTCCGTGATCGTTCCTGTTTGGACGATGGGCGAACTCATCGAAGGGGCGAGCGAGGCTCTCTGCAACGCCGTCGCGTCCGGAGTCGGTCTCGCCGGCTGGCACGGCGGCATGTGCGACGCATTTCGCACGGACTGCACATATCAGTTCATGTGCGGCGGTCAGTGGGTCGCGCATCCTGGAAACATCATTGACTACCGCGTCGATATCGTTTCGGACGACCCGATCGTCGCCGGCATGAAGAGCATCGACATGCACAGCGAGCAATACTACATGCATGTGGATCCGGGCAATGAGGTCCTTGCGACGACGACGATCGGCGGCGAGCATGCGCCTTGGTGCGCTGGCACGGTCATGCCCGTGATCTGGAAGCGGCATTGGAACAAGGGGCGCGTCTTTTATTCCTCGCTCGGCCATGTCGCGACGGATTTCACGAGCCACCCGGAGCTGATCGCGATGATGGGACGCGGCATCCTCTGGGCGGGTCGCGACGAAGAATGATTTTGATTCCCTTTCGGCGCGCCGGGATTCGCGTCGGGAGGGAATCTTTTTTTACAGCAGATCCGATGCCGACGAGGCGGATTGGGCTGCGTTTTCGGTTCGTGAGCGCAAAGAAATCCGCCGCGCGGACCGCGACGATGGAAAAATTCCGAAAATTGCTTTGCACGCAAAAGCCGTTTTTAAAACTGCGCGTTGCGCGAATTATGTTTTTTTCATTTTTCGCCCGGATGCGACGCCGCTGCGTCCTGCCGCCTCGGAGGGCGGAATGCTCGTCTGAAAGAGGACGGCGCATCCATTGACCTGTTGCAGAAGAAATGAAAAAGCGCGCGCAACATGACAATTGTTTCAAAGCCGGCGGAGTCTGAAACGTCGAACGCGAAGGACGCGGCGGAAGTTCCTGCGGAACAGTCTTGAAAAATTGCTGTTCGGGATTATATTTGCTCAGATTCAAGCCCCTCCGCCGACTTCCGCGACGATGCAGAACGGCCGTGGGGGCGCACGCCTTTATTTCGGAGCGCAACGCATGGACGATAAGAAGGAGCTGATCGTCTGCCTGCTTGGCAGAATGGGAGACATCATCGCGGCGGAGCCGCTGTTCCGTCGATTGAAAGAGCTGCACCCGGACCGTCGCATGACATGGATCGCGACGGACGCGTTCGCAGATCTTCTGCGCCATGCGCCGTTCCTCGACAAGACGTGCGTGGTGCGCAACGCATTGGAATATTTGGAGCTGAAAAAGACGTTTCCACGCGATGCGATCATCCATGAACTGAATCTTCGAAAGAAGCAATGTCCGTCGGACGCGAAGAAGCGCGCATCGGCGAAAAGCGGACCCGAGGGGGATGAGACGAGCCTTCTTGAAAAATTCGCGTGCGAGCTTGGAGTAGACGTCGATCCGGAGGAAACGCCTCGGTTCCATTTTTCGCCGGAATCGGAAACCGCATTCAAAGCGCTGTCTCTTCCTCCCGGATACGCCGTCTTTCATTGCGTGGCCAACGGACGCGCGAGACAGTGGAGGGCGGAACGATTCCGCCGCATCGCGCGCTTTTTGATCGAACGGGGCGTTCCGGTCGTGGAGGTCGGCTTCGATCCGATCGTAAACCTGAACGATCCCGGATATTTTCCGCTGACGAACTGTCGCGACTTGCAGACGCTTGCGCAAGTCGTGCGGCATGCGAGACTGTTTTTCGGCGTGGAAAGCGGGTTCGGGCACATGGCGAACGCGGTCGGCACGTTCATGTTCATCGTCACGGGCGCGTTGAACGGCTTTCCGCGCTATGATTTTTACTCCGGCCGCGCGAAGAAGGGAAGAGACTGCAATCTTGTCCGCTTCTATGGCGGTTCGACGGATCGAGTTCCTTGCGAATGGGTGGAACACGCGATGGATCGGTTCCTTGCCGGACGTCCGATGAGCGGAACGGAATGCGAACTGGATTGCCTGAGACGTCAAATTCTGGCTTCTCGCGATTCGCTTGCCGGACGGATTGGCGAGGCGCTTGCCGGCCCGTGGAGGAATGCTGCATCGAAAATTCGTCATCACCGTCTGCGAGCGCGTTCGCCGCGCGCACTCTCCAGTCGGAAAATCGATGCGAACGGGACGGACGAAGAAAACGCGTCGCGCAATTGAGGCGAAAGAAAGCCGCTCCTTCCAAACGGAAATCCATGCCCCGTCTTTATGCTTTTCGAAAACGAGCGATGTTGTTTTCGCGATTGTGAAAAAGTCAAGACGAAGTCTTATGGAAATCCCGAAGAAAAGCGATGTCCGGGACGAATGATTTCGCATTTTCGCAGGCGGCTGATCGGGGGGCGGAAACGTCTTGGACGCTTCGGAACAGTCGCAGACCGGCTTCCTGAAAGCGGAGAACATGCCGGATGGAATGAATGATCGGCGGTATTTGCGCATAAGCCGGGAAGGACATGCGCGTCGCGCCGGAAGATTGCGGACTGGTTCTTGAAACCGAACTTGCGCTGGAGTCTGAGGACGCATGTCGCGAACATCCGGCGCCGCCGAGGACGAGCAAAGACGCTGCAGCTCTTGCTCCAGAACTTGAATGCGGTTGGTTGTCCGGCCTTTGCTCTTTCAGCATCGGACTCAGAGGAATCGCCTGCAGTCCGATGCGGCAAAAAGGCCGCGCCGCGGACGAAAGCCGAAGCGCGGCCGCCTTGTTCATTCCTTGATGTTTTCGAATCGTCAGAACTCGGCGTAGTTGCCGAGGAAGACGAAATCTTTGGACGCGGCCGCCAGATCGGAAAGGAGACGGCGGACTTCCGGCGCGCGCACGGACGCTTCGAAATCGAAGTAGAACGTATATTCGAATTCGCTGCCGGGCACAGGACGGCTCTCCAGCTTTGTCAGGTTCAAGTCGAGCGCGGCGAAGCGCGCCAGCAAATGGTAGAGCGAACCGGAGCGGTGCGGAAGAGATGTCATGACGCTGATGCGGTTTGCGCCGGGGAAGATCTTCATCTTCTTGGAAATGCAGATGAATCTTGTGTAATTGAAGTCGCTGTTCTGAATTCGCTTGGCCAACGGCTGAAGATCGTAGATCTCCGCGCATTCCGGCGATGCAATGGCGGCGATGTCCGTGCGCGGAGAATTGCTGACCGTCTTCGCCGCAAGCGCGGTGCTGGGGCAGACGGAAAGGCGCAGATTCGGACGCGTGTTCAGGAAGTTCGCGCATTGCTTGAGTCCCTGTTCGTGGGAGATGACTTCCTTTAGCCCTTCCAGCGTCGCTCCGCGCTTGGCGAGCAGAGTGTGCGTGACATGCAGACGCGTGCTGCGGACGATGTGAAAGTTATGGTTCTTCATCAGATCGCAGACGGCGTCGACGGTTCCTGTGGTAGAGTTTTCGATGGGAAGAACTCCATAATCGCAGAGACCTTGCTCGACAGCCTGGAAAACGCCGGCGAAATTGTTGAAATACATAATGTTCGCCAGCGAGAAGATGCGGTCTGCGGCGATCTGGGCGTAGGCTCCCGGAATGCCGCTGCAAGCGACTTTCGCATGTTTCGGGAATTCGCCTGGCTCATCGGCGAGAGCCTGCTCGATGTTCTTTGCGACGGGGCATTCCGCAACCTCGGTCTCCGCATCGACGGTGCGCGCAAGTTCGAAGATCGTGGAGAACAAGGCCTTCGCGCTCGGACCGAACTTCGAACCCGCCTTTTCCCAGATGCGAACGAGGGTCTGGCGTTCGCGCTCGCGGAGCGGAAGCGATTCATGATTTCTTCTCTTCCAATCGGCGAGATTTTCGACGATCGCCATGCGCTTTAAATACAGATCAAGAATTTCGGAATCTGCGCGGTCCATTTCTGCGCGCAAGGCTTTCAGCTCTTCATCTTTCATATGTCAAATCTCCATGTTTCGGATTTCGGCAATTCGCTTGATTTTCTTCATAAGGGAATCGAAATTTTCCATGGTCAAGGACTGGGCCCCGTCGCAAAGCGCATGGGTCGGATCGTTGTGCACCTCGATGATGAGACCGTCCGCGCCGGCGGCGACGGCGGCGAGGGAGAGCGGCTCGACGAAGCGGGCGACGCCGGCTGCATGGCTCGGATCGATGATGACCGGGAGATGGGAAAGGGTCTTCAGCGAGGGAATCGCGGAGATGTCGAGCGTATTGCGGGTGTAGGATTCGAAGGTTCGGATTCCACGTTCGCAGAGGATGACCTGCTCGTTGCCGGCGGCCATGATGTATTCGGCGCTCATGAGGAGCTCCTGATAGGTGTTGGCAAGTCCGCGCTTGAGGAGGATCGGCTTGCGCTGGCGGCCAAGCTCCTTGAGCAGTTCGAAGTTCTGCATGTTGCGGGCTCCGACCTGAATGACGTCCACTTCGTCGAAGAGTTCCAGCTGGGAAAGATCCATGATTTCCGTCACGATGGGAAGACCGGTCTCCTTCTTTGCGAGCAGGAGCAGTTCAATTCCATGCGCGCGAAGACCTTGGAATGCATAGGGGGAGGTGCGCGGCTTGAAGGCGCCGCCGCGGAGGAGCATCGCGCCGGACTTCTTCACGGATTTGGCGACGGTGATGATCTGCTCTTCGGTTTCAACGGAGCAGGGGCCGGCGATGACTGTCATGCCGCCGTCGCCGATCTTCGCGTCTCCGACTTTGATGACGGTGTCGAGTGGATGGAACTTGCGATTGGCGTTCTTGAAGGGCTCCTGAACGCGTTTGACGTCCTCGACGATGCTGATCTGCTTGAGCAGGTCGATGTCGATCTTGCTGGTGTCTCCTATGAGTCCCAGCACCGTCTGGCGCATGCCTTCGGAGCGATGGATGGAGACGCCTTGGGCGGCGAGCCAGTCCTGCAGGGATGAGAGCTGGCCGGGATCGGGGTTTTCCTTGAGAATGACGATCATGGTTATTCCTTTCGTTTATTTTCGTCGTTTGCTGCGCTTGATTAGCATAATGATGATCTTAGTCTGTGTTGTCGTTTGACTTTCGGAATCGCGTCCGTATCGGAAGAAAAGAAAAAGGCTCCGAGACGAGCGCTTCGTCCGGGAGCCTTGGATTGCAAGTGAAAAGAATCAGTCTGGCAGGATCATGAAACCATCACGAACCGTGGGGCTCCGCACGAAGCAAAGCTCCAATAATAAAATCGACCGTAGTTGGCGTTGCAGGAAATCATAATTCGTAACCTCGACTGTTTCTTACAATAGCATGAAAGTTGAAAAAAGTCAAGTCCGGCTTGCAATTTTTATTTTGCAGAATGGGAACGGCGCAACTTGAAAAAAGAAATTGCAAGATGTATAGTAACTCGTAAAGAATTGCAAGGCACGCGGAAAGCCCGACATGCGCGTGATTCGCCAGCCGATGACGAACGTCCGACAAGCAACCCAACACTTCATATCAGCGGAGCACCAGATATGAGCATCATAATACGAAGCCTCGGAGCCTACGTGCCTGAAAAGATCGTCACGAACGATGACTTGAGCAAGACGCTCGATACTTCGGACGCATGGATCTTTCCCCGGACTGGAATCAAAGAGCGCCGGATCGCCGCGCCGGACGAAACGACGTCGGATTTGGGTGCGAAGGCCGCGCGCATCGCGTTGGAGCGCGCAGGAATCGACGCTGCGGAGCTGGATGCGATCGTCTTCACGTCGACGTCTCCGGAATGTCTGTTCCCTGCGACCGGATGTCTCGTACAGAAGAAGATCGGGGCGACGAACGCGTTCGCTTTCGATTTGCAGGCCGCGTGCAGCGGACTGCTTTTCTCTTTGGAAACAGCGCGTTCCTTCCTGCGCGGGAATCCCGAACTCCGCAAGGTTTTGGTCGTCGCGGCGGAAAAGATGTCTTCGATCGTAGACTGGACGGATCGCGGAACATGCATCCTTTTCGGCGACGGAGCGGCCGCGATTCTGTTGGAAAACGACGACGAGCCGGGCGAAGGCGATCTCGGACCTGCGTCTCTGTCCTCGGACGGAACATACTTCGAGAGCCTGTTCATTCCGGCAGGCGGCTCTCGTGCGCCGATGACGCAGGAACTGCTGGATGCGCATAAGAATTATTTGTATATGGACGGACGCCTGATCTTCAAGCTGGCCGTGACCGATATGACCGAACGTTCCAGTCTTGTCTTGAAGAAGGCAGGCATGACTGTGGACGATGTGGACTGGTTCATCCCGCACCAGGCGAACGCGCGAATCATCGACAGCGTCGGCGCGCATCTCGGAATCGCTTCGGAAAAGGTGTTCCGGAATGTGCGCAATTATGGAAACACGTGTTCCGCGACGATCGGCATTGCGCTGGAGGACATGATCAAGCAAGGTTTGCTGAAGGACGGTCAGACGCTTTTGCTGACCGCAATGGGCGGCGGCGTTACGAGAGGCGCCACTCTCGTGCGCTGGCATAAGCGATTCTGATCGAAGCGTATTGTCAAAACGACTTGCGACGCCCGGAGCCCGAAAGAAAGGCACGGGCGTTTTCCGTGTTCCGCATCGAGTCTGCGAGCATTGACCAAGAAAAAGCGGAATGCAGCTTTCCATTTTTGAAAAACGGTGATATATTAACGAGAAAAAGCGCAAAGCGAAAAATAAAAGAGAAAGGATACTATGAAGAGCGTCAAAGTCGGTATCATCGGATTCGGCACGGTTGGAGCCGGAGTCGCGGACTGCCTTCTGAGGAACGGCGATCTGCTTCGCTCCCGCCTGGGCATGAATCTCGAACTGGCGTCGATCGCCGATCTGGACGTAGTGACGGATCGCGGAGTCGCCGTTCCGGAAGGGATTCTGACGACGGATGCGGATCGCGCCATCGAGCAGAGCGACGTCGTCGTGGAGCTGATCGGCGGGACGACCGTTGCAAAAACGATGATCCTGAAGGCTCTTTCGCAAGGAAAGACCGTCGTGACAGCCAACAAGGCTCTTCTTGCGGATCATGGCCCGGAGCTGTTCGCGGCCGCGGAAGCCAACGGCGCGTCCGTCTGGTACGAAGCGAGCGTAGGAGGAGGAATCCCGATCATCAAAAGCCTAAGGGAAGGCTTCGCGGGAAATCACGTCAATCGCATGTATGGCATCCTGAACGGGACATGCAATTACATTTTAACGCGCATGGAACGGGAAGGCCTGGGCTTCGAAGAGGTTTTAAAGGATGCCCAGAGACTCGGCTATGCGGAGGCGAATCCGTCGCTCGACATCGATGGATTCGACACGGCGCACAAGGCTGCGATTTTGGCGTCGATCGCGTACGGCGGCTGGTTCACGACCAAGGATGTTTATGTGGAAGGCATTCGAAACGTAACGCTTGCGGACGTGCGCAACGCCGACTGCTTCGGCTGCAAGATCAAGCTGCTGGCGATTGTCAAGCGGAATGAGGACGGGCGCATCGAACTGCGCGTTCATCCGGCGCTCGTCCCGAAAACGGCGCTGATCGCGAAGATCGACGATGTATTCAACGGCGTCATGGTCAACGGCGATTTTGTCGGCGACGCGCTGTTCTACGGACGCGGTGCGGGCAGAATGGCGACGGCCAGCGCCGTGGTCGGCGACATTGCGGACGCCGCGCTCGACTTCGTCAACAAGACGGCCGGAAGGACCCCTTCCCACCGCAAGGAACGCCTTTCCTCCGGACTGATTCCGATGCAGGAGATTCGAACGCGCTACTACATGCGGATCGTCGTCGCGGACAAGGTCGGCACGCTGGGGAAGCTGGCGACCGCCCTCGGCAATCACGGAATCAGCATTTCGCGCATCGTGCAGGCGGACGCGAAAGACCAGGACAGCGTGCCTGTGATCATAGCCACGCATGAGGCGGTCGAGAGCGACGTCCAAGCCGCGAAACAGGAAATGGAACAACTTCCGGAAGTGCGCGGAGAAGCATGCATCATCCGGATCGAGGAGCTTTGACATGAGCCATACCGTGGAAAAGATCGGTGGAACTTCGATGACCCGTTTCGGCGAGGTGATGAAGAATGTCATCGTCGGAAATCGCAAGGGGGCGGAGCTGTACGACCGCATTTTCGTCGTGTCAGCCTATTCCGGGATCACGAATCTGCTTTTGGAGGATAAGAAGACGGGCGCGCCGGGCGTGTTCGGACGAATCGCAGCCGACCGCGAGGACTGGGAGGAGGCGTTCGACGCGGTTCTTGCTCGCATGTTGGAATACAATGCCGGCTTCGCCGATCTTGGTCTGAACGTGTCGGAAGCGGACTCCTTCATTCGTAAGAGGATGGAAGAGATCCGCCTATGTCTGTACGACATTATGAATCTGCGGCGCTTCGGAAATCTGCGTCCGCAGGACTATCTGCCTGCGACGCGGGAATTTCTTGCGGCAGTCGGCGAAGTGCATAGCGCATACAATTCGGCGGAGATTCTCCGCGCGAACGGAATCAATGCGCGATTCATCGATCTCTCCGGATGGAGAAGAACGGAATCCATGACGCTTGACGAAGCGATACTTGCCGGCTTCAGCGACGTGGATTTCACAAAAGAGCTCCCCATCGTAACCGGATACGTGAAGTTCGATCCTGGCATCATGCTGCGCTTCGATCGCGGCTACAGCGAAATCACATTCAGCAAGATCGCCGTGCTGACCGGCGCGAAGGAGGGGATCATTCACAAGGAGTTCCATCTTTCGACGGGCGATCCGAAGCTGATCGGACTCGACCGCGTCAAGGTGATCGGAAACACCAACTTCGACATTGCCGACCAGTTGAGCGACATGGGCATGGAAGCCATTCACTCCAAGGCGGCGAAGGAAATGGAATACAAGGACATCCCGATCCGCGTGAAGAACGCGTTCGAGCCGGATCATCCGGGCACGCTGATCAGCCGCGCTTACATATCCCCGAAGCCGCGAGTGGAAATGATTTGCGGCCGAAACGATTTGCTTGCGTTGGAAGTTTACGACCCCGAAATGGTTGGAGAGTCCGGCTACGATCACCGCTTGACGCGTCATTTGGCTGAATTCGGAATCAACTACATTGCGAAGACGACGAATGCGAACACGATCGAGCATTTCATTCCTCAGAAAAGCAAGCGTCTGCAGGAATGCATCGAGAGCATCAAGAAGGAATTTCCATCCGCGGAAACGCATTGCGAAGAGGTCGGCATCGTGTCTGTCATTGGCACGAACATGAAGATTCCGGGGTTCCTGTCCCGCGCGGCGAATGCGCTTGCCGCCGCCGGAGTCAACGTGCTGGCATTGGATCAGACTCTTCGCCAAATCAACATCCAGTTCATGGTGTCGCGCAGCGACTTTGAAACGACGCAGAAGGCGCTCCACGCCGAATTCGTCGAGAAGGATTGAAGAACAATCGGAAAAAGTTCAGCATCAAGGAGGCGTCGCATGGCCGAAACGCATGAAAGCCGTCCCGACTGGGATCACTACTTTATGGAAATCGCGAAAGTCGTCGCTCTTCGCAGCAACTGTCAGCGAAGACACGTGGCGGCAGTGATCGTAAAGGATCGCCGCATCATTTCCACCGGCTATAATGGAACGCCGCGCGGCATTAAGAATTGCAATGAGGGCGGATGCCCGCGTTGCAATTCCAACGCGCCGTCCGGAACGTCTCTTGAGGAATGCATCTGCTCGCACGGCGAAGAGAACGCGATCGTGCAAGCGGCATATCACGGGATTTGCATCAATGGCGCGACGTTGTATACGACATTCAGTCCGTGCCTCCTGTGCGCGAAAATGATCATCAACGCAGGAATCCGGGAAGTCGTCTACAATGAAAACTACAGCATCGACGCGACCGCCCGTCGAATTCTGGGCGAAGCCGGAGTGGCGTTGCGTCCATTGCCTTGAGACGCGCCAGCCGGCTTTGTTCGTGACAAATGCGAACAGGCGAACAGGGAGACGAGGCATCTCCGCCAAAATCAAAAACAATTTCTTAAGGAAAGGAGCGCAAGTTTATGATGAACCCGAAATCTTTCGCCATTCTTCTGATCGCCGTAGTCCTTTCCATTCCGCCCGTCTCCGGACAGGACGAAGGCCGCTCGATGCGACGCCGCGGCGGCGACGCAGACTTCGATTCGGGAGAGAGTCGCTCGATGCGGCGGCGCGGCGGCGACGCATCCTATGATTCAAGAGAAACCTCTTCCACGCGTCGTTCCAGCGAGGAAAAGAATAACCCTACGATCCAGAAGCTGCAAAGCGATTTCAACTCGCTCGACAAGCTTGTTCCGAACGCGCGCGCCGCATTTCCCGGAACGCCGTTGCGGCGTCAGTGCAATCAGGCGATGACGACGTTTCAACAGCAGGCGAAGACGATGCAAAAGGCGATCGACGAGATGCGTCTTGGCGTCAATTTTCTTCGTCATGCGCGGTTCTACAATGATATTTACAACGGCGCCGTGGACAGCGGCGAGGACGACAAGGATAAGGACAAGGACAGCGGAAGCCGCTCCAGCAGCAGCCGTTCGTCGAGTCGCCGCAACGAGCGGGACCGCAATCGCGAGGAATCCCGGCGCGGGAACATGTTCCGAGGTGCGATCATGGCCATGCGCGATTCGGGAGACGGGAGAGACGACGGCGGGAGGCGCCGCTCCGAATCAAGGTCCGCTCGAGGAGACGATCGCAGCGACCGCCGCGGATCAGGGCGCGAACGCAAGAGCTCCTCGATGTACACGGGACGCGCGCAGAAGCTCAAGCTGCCTGAGACGAACTATAAGCTTGCCGTTCAGTTGATTCAGGAAGACATCGACGCCTTGGAGGCCCTTGGTTTCCGTTGGAACGGGAAGCGTTACGAGATTGACGAGGACAAGCGTGACAGGGTCGATTATTTGGAGTTTCAGCGCCTGTTCCTTTATTACGCGGGATACGCTTCGTCGTTCCGCGAGTGCGTGCAGAACATCTATTGGAAGCGCGACTTCGAACAACGCCTGAAGCGAATGATCGTCCTGGCGTCGCAGCTTCAGGCGAAATTGAACCGCTTGGATCCAAAGACGGGCGCCCGTCATGATCTGCCGTCGGCGGTTCGCAATCTCAACCGCGTCTATCGCTGGTATTCGCAGAATCCGGATGAAGAGAAGACGGAGCTTCAGACGAAGGTCGGACTTGACGGAGGCGAACAGACGATCGAAAATCTTTCGAACAATACGTTGAAGGCGATCGACGCGTTCCTGCAGGAGTGCGCCGAAGTTCTGGAAGCCAAGAAGGAAGAGATCGCGGCGGAAGCGGCGAAGCTGAAGGAACAGGAACGCGAAGCGCAGGCCGTCATCGACGCATGGATGCGCAAGGCCGGTCTTGCGCCGACTTTGCCGGTGCGCGTCACGCAGCAGCAGATTCGCGCGTTCCGCAACGCTTTGACGCCGGCGCGTCGCAGTCGCTTCGACGCCCTGATGAAGCAACAGCGCGACAAGGGCTATTCTCAGGAGACTGCCGGCCGCCGCGTGATTCGCGCCCTGCAGAATGAAATCGAATCCGGCGCGTTGCAAGCGACTCCGCAGGAGCTGCAGGCAGTCGCCGAACGCTTGAAGAAGCTGGAATCGGAGCCGTCCGGCATCGAAGAGGCGGACAATGCGGGAGAAGAGGCGAGTGCGTCTCCGGAATCCGATGCGGACTTCGACGGCGATGGAACGGCGGAGGACGAGATCGCATCCGAAGAATCTGCAGACATTTCTTTGTCAGAGGCCGCTGAAATCGATGAAGAGGCCTCGGAAGCCGAGGCCGCCAAGTCGCAATTCGAAGAATGGGATTGAGCGTCTGCAACGAATCCTGCGCCCCGGCGCGCAATGCAGCCTGATTTGAAATGCAAGAGAAGGAGATCCCGGCATCATGATCCTATCGGTTCGGGACGCAGGAGCGTGCGGCGACGGCGCGCATGTCGATACGATTCCGATTCAGTACTGCATCGACCGCTGCGCTGCGAAGGGCGGCGGCGAGGTTCTTCTGGAAGACGGAGTCTTTGTTTCCGGAACGCTCTATTTGAAAAGCGGAGTGACGCTTCATATCGCATCCGGGACGCGGCTTTTAGCGTCGCCGAACATCGCGGACTACGGAACGAATACGCATCGCAACCGTTATGTCAATGAGCAGGACATGGATCGATGCTTCCTGTATGCCGAGGACGCGGAGAACGTCACGATCCGCGGCGATGGAGAAATCGACGGCAATGCGGAGGCGTTTCCGAATCCGGGAGACATTTATCGCCCGATGATGATGCGGTTTCTCCGCTGTCGCAACGTTCGAGTGGAAGGATTGCGCTTGCGCAACTCCGCGGCATGGACGGCAGCTTTTCTCGACGGAGTCGGCGCATGGTGCCGCGGACTGGACATTCTGAACGACAAGCGCTACAACGGCGACGGACTGGATTTCGACGGTACGCGCGACGTGTTCGTTTCGGACTGCCGAATCCAGGGAACGGACGACAACCTTTGCCTTCAGTCGAGTTCGCGGGATTTCCCCGTGCGCAACATCCATATCGAAAACTGCAAGTTCACGTCGCTCTGCGCCGGAATTCGCATCGGGTTGAAATCGATCGGCGAAATCGCGGACGTTGCGATCCAGAACTGCACATTCGAAAACGTCTGGAGGGAAGGCGTCAAGATCGAATGCACGGAAGGCGGCGTTATTCGGAACATCGTCTGCGGGAATTGCATCATGCGGAACGTTTCGCGGCCCTTCTTCGTACTGCTGAACAACCGTTTGTCGGAGATCGGATCATCGATCGGGCTGACCGCCATGCCGGAAATCGGTCGAATGGGCGATATCGATTTCCATGACATTGTCATTTTCGATGAACCGGAGGAAATGAGCCGGACGCATCTGCGCTTTCAGGATGACGTCATGGGAAGTCCGCAGTTCCACGGCATTCGCGTGGATGCGGAGGCGAATCACAAGATCGAAGGACTTTCCTTCCGCAGCATCGTCTATCGCTCGGTCGGCGGCGTCAAGACGTCCGACCTTCCGAAAGAGGAGTATCCTCCCGTGCTTGACTTGAGGAAAACCCCCGGCGCGCCTTGCTCGGAGAACTATTGGCCGGACTGGAGTCGCGCCGCATGCATGGACATCCGCAACGTGCGCGGCCTCCTGATGGAATCGGTGCGTCTTTCCCTGCATTTTCCCGATGAACGTCCTCTTTGCCTGATCGAGGGGTGCGAACCGGCGAAGACGGAACCCGCATTCGGCGCTCCTGTCGTCGCGGAACGCGACTGACGAAATTCGTTCGGCTCGGCGCTCTGAGCCAGCGCTGCGCATGGCTCGCCTGCCGGTCGTTGTTTGTTTGCGCTTCGTCGCTCGTTTATTCCATGATCACGCATGCGCAAAGTCGTTTTACTTGCGCGTCTGACGCCATTTGCGCTCGCCCGTGTCCGTTTTTTCGGGAAATGCGCCTATGTTGAATTCTCTTTTTCCTTATGACAATGCGAATGGGACAGGAGGCGCGAAGATGGAAAGACGGGAGGAACTGCGCAGAGAGCTTCAGAAAACGGCGTCGCGACATGGCACGACCGCAATGGGAAGCGCATGCATAGAAGACGTGCTTGTACGCGCAATCGAACGGGGGATTGTGGACGAACGGCTTGAAATTCTGCGCGAAGAGCTGATTCTGCTTCATCTCCGCATTTTGGACGACGGTTTGCGCTGGCGCGACGTCGCCGCTCAGGACGGCGAAACCTGAATCCGCGCGTACAGACCGGCGGGCAGAGCGCGTCCGGGAGCGGAGTCCTCCGGAATAAGCATTTCGCCCGCTTCGACGCAATCCTGAAAGTCCGGGAAGGCCTGACGGAGCATGCGGCCAAGGGAGAAGGCGGAAAAACCCTGAGAATGACAGGTGAGCAGCAGGAAAAACGGACCGGAAACGTCAAGAATCGTGCGGCAGGACTCCAAAAGATCCGCGACGCCGGATTCGATCTTCCAAACCTGTCCCTGGGCGCCGCGTCCGAAGCTCGGCGGATCCAAAACGATGCCGCGGTACTTGCGTCCTCGACGCGCTTCACGCGAGACGAACTTCATTGCATCGTCGCAAATCCAGCGGATGCCGCGCGTTGCGTCCGGATTCATTTCCTGATTCTTCCGGGCCCATTCGATGATGCCGTGCGACGCGTCCAGATGACAGACGGAGGCTCCGCCTTGCGCCATGGCGATGGAGGCTCCTCCGGAATAGGCGAAAAGATTCAGGGTCGGGGATCCCGGGGGCAGGGCGGCGGACGCCTTGCGGAGCCAGCCCCAGTTCGTGATTTGTTCCGCAAAGAATCCGAGATGTCCGAACTGCGTCGGCTTGACAAGGAAGACGACTCCGCCCCAACGGACGATCCAGTCTCCTTCCTTAGGCGGGCGCATGCCTTTTTTCCAGTTCCATACGCCTCCGCCGGAATTTTCGCGAACGAACTCGGCATCGGCTTTGCCCCATTCGGAAGACGGCAGGGAAGGGCGCCAAAAAGCGTTCAGGGCGGGCCGAATGATGCGCCGACATCCGACCTGCTCCAGCTTGCGGCAGTTGCCTGAGTCGAGCAGGGCGTAGGAAGGAATGGCGGACGGATTCATTGATCTTCCCCTTTCCGGGAATCGTAGACGACCTCGCCCTTCGCGATGGTGAGACGGACCTTGTTCGTTTTGGAGTCGAAGAACGCGATGTCCGCGCGTCTTCCGGGGAAGAGTTCTCCGCGCGTGATGAGACCGAGATCCTTCGCCGGATTCGCGGTGATGCAGGCGCAGGCGAGCGATTCCGGCATGTTCGCATAGCTGCGCAGATGCGTCCATGAGTTTTCAAGCGTCATCGTCGCACCGGCGATTACGCCGTCTGAGGTGCGGACGACGTCGTTTTCCTCCATGGTGCGCTTGTTGCGGCAGAAGACGGAGTTGCTGATGCCGAGCAGCTTGTCAGGAGGCTTGCACCGGACGATCAGGTCGACGATGCGAGGATGCAGATGACGCCCGTCGACGATAAGTTCGATGGCGACGCGGTCATCGGTGAGCGCGATGGCTGTGAGCGAAGATTCGCGGTGATGCAGGGGCGGCATGGCGTTGAAGATGTAGGTGCAGCGGTGCGCGCCTGCATCGATGGCGCGAAGCGTTTCCTCCTCGTTGGCGAGGCTGTGTCCCATGGAGGGAATGATGCCATATTCAAGCATGAGCTCGATGAGCTCCGTCGCGTGCGGAAGTTCCGGGGCGAAGGTCATGATCTTGATGCGTCCGCCGCCCGCTTCGAAAAGATCCCGTGCGAAACCCAGGTCGATCGGGACGATTGCGTCGCGGGACTGGTCGCCTCGTTTTTCCGGGTTGAGAAACGGTCCTTCCAAATGCATGGCAGGCGCATCGGCGCCAGTGGTGTCGGCGCGGATCATCGCGGCAAGGCGATCGACCTTTTCGATCATCACGTCGTGCGGCATGGCATGGAGAGTCGGAAGAAAGGTCGTAATGCCATGTTCGACGAGCTTCCGACTGAGTTCGTCCAAGGAGCAATCCTCGTTGGAACCCAGTCCGTGGATATGACTGTCGATAAAGCCGGGAAGGGCGTAGGATCCCTTCATGTCCACGATGGAAAGACCAGGTTCATAAAAGGAGAACGCACTTTCACCGCCGACGGCGATGATCATGTCCTTTTCGCAGAGAATGCCGCAGTTTTCGATCCGTTCATAGGGCGAAAGGCAGTAGTCCGCAAGAAAGAGTCGTCTGTTTTTACCCATGTAAGCTCCCTGAATAGGCGTTGGCGAGGCGCGGGGACGAAGCCGACCGCAACGGCTCGCATAGCATAATATGCATCGGGAAAAAATTTTTTCAACATGAAATCAAGAAGATACGAAAAAAGCGAGGAAAAATGGAAAAAATGACTTGCTAAATCGGAAAAAGAGTGCAAATTATAGGAAGCGAAAATACAGTGCGAATGAAACGAAAACTCGTTTTTCCCATTTCTGCTTGCTTGGGGGTGGGAGCTTTTTTTGCGATGCGTCCGGACGATAGGCCGGAATCATTTCCACTGAAATTCGCGTGCTTTTTTGAAAAAGACGGCAAGGATCATGGGTGTTGACAACTTGTTGATAAGTTTCATCGCACCCTCGATTTTTGTTGATAGCGCGTCCATGAAAAAAATCTGCAAATAAATACATTTTTTTTTAAAAAACGCGCTTGACTTTTTTGAAGAAAATGCATTGATTCTGAAAAAACGATACAATTTGAGCTGAAAAAACGAACGAACCGGCTTCCGGCGCGAGCTGTCGTCGCTGTATTCTTCGTGGCTTCGCCGATTGCCGTTTTCAGGAGGAATGGTTTGCATCGGACGCCGTTCCCGGAGCGGGGGTCTGAAATGTTGATAAGTTTTTCCGGGAAGGTTTCTTGGGCGAAGGCAGAGAGCAATATGGCAGACGAGAAAGGAAGCGTGTCCGCGGTCTGGCGGAGCGCATGCGAATACATCAGGAGACAGTCGGAAAATGCGTTCAAACAATGGTTCGAAAAGATCGTGCCTTTGTCCTTGGAAGACGGCGTTCTGGAACTAGGCGTTCCGGATTCCTTTTATTCGCAATGGCTTGAGACGAACTACGGCGATCTGTTGAGACAGGCCTTGGAATTCGCTGGAGCCGCTTCCTGCACGGTTGCCTACGCCTACGGTTATCAGCCGGAGTACACCGGTCTCGACGTCCCGGAATATCCAGCTGTGGAGCCCAGTGCGGAGCAGAACTCCGACGCCAAGGCGTCCGGCTCCTCCTTTTCTACAGAGAACACGTTTGAAAATTTCGTCGTTGGCGAGGAGAACCGCTACGCGTATTTCGCGTCAACGACCGCGGCGAAGAACCCGGGGCAGTTGAATCCCTTATACATCTACGGCGGTCCTGGCATGGGCAAGACGCATTTGCTGCAGGCCATTGCGCACGACGTGCTGAAGCGGAATCCGCGAGCGCGCGTTCGCTACACGTCCTGCGAAGGCTTTTTGAACGACTATGTCGCCAGCATGCGCGATAAGAACAACTACGGATTCTTCGAATTCCGCGAACGCTATCGCAATGTGGACTATCTTCTGATTGACGACGTTCACCATTTGGGCAACAAGACCGCGTTGCAAGAGGAATTCTTCAATACCTTCAACGCGTTGCATGGCGCGGGACGACAGATCGTCCTTACCTCGGACAAGCAGCCCAGCGAAATTCCCGGGCTGGAATCTCGTTTGGTCTCCCGTTTCGAATCGGGCGTCGCCACTCAGATCACGCAGCCGTCCTTCGAGACGCGGCTTGCGATTCTAAAGCAGGAGCAGGAGCACCAGGCGTTGAAGCTCGCCGATTCCGTGCTGGAATTCATTGCCACGCGCATCACGTCGAACATCCGGCCGCTTAAGAGCGCATTGCTTCGGCTGACCATCTATTCGACGGCTTTGAAGCGCCAGATCGACATCGGCACGGCGGAAGAGGTCCTTTCCGACCTGCTGAACAAGGAGGCTGAAACGCGCGTCGTTTCCATCGAAATGATTCAGAAGGTCGTCGCCGAGCATTTCGGCCTTCAGGTACAGGATCTCACCGGGCCCAAACGTCCGAAGAATATTGCAGATCCGCGCATGTTCGCCATGTATCTTTCCCGGAAGCTGACCGGCCATTCCCATAAGGAGATCGGTCATGCTTTCGGAAATCGGAATCACGCGACCGTGATTCATGCGGTTCAGCAGACGGAAGAAATGATGCTCAAGGACGAAGAGACGAAGAGGCTTCTCAATATGTTGCAACGGAAGATTCAGATTCGTTGAACGGTGTCGTTGTCCGTAAGGTCGGCGCGCCAGCTCGCGCCTTTGCGTATTTATTTTGACGGATCCGCAAACATCGTTCGGATTCAACAGAGGAAAGTTTCGGCATGTCGGAAAATTGCAATGGAAATTGTTCGGGATGCTCCAGCATCAATGGATGCGCGGAATCCAAGCCGTCCCGTTTAAACGCGATCAAGCACAAGCTTCTTGTCCTGTCCGGCAAGGGCGGCGTAGGAAAAAGCACGGTAGCCGCTTCGCTGGCGGTCGAACTGGCGCGCGAAGGGAAAAAGGTTGCCATCCTTGACGTAGACTTTCACGGTCCCAGTCAGCCGACCCTGTTCGGCATTGCTCGCCAGCGTCTGTACGGAAACGAGAAAGGAGCCGTTCCGTTTGAGATCGCGGGCGTCAAGATCGTCTCGCTCGGTCTTCTGCTGGATGATGCGGATTCCGCGCTGATTTGGCGCGGACCTGCAAAGATCGGCGTCCTCAATCAGCTTTTCGAAGAAGTCGACTGGGGCGATGACTTGGACGTCCTCGTGCTGGATTTTCCTCCAGGAACGGGCGACGAGGCTCTCTCGGCGTGCCAGATGATTCCAGGCGATAAGTGCGCGATCGTCGTCACGACGCCGCAGGAAGTTTCCCTCGCCGACTGTAGAAAGTGTCTTGATTTCTGCGAAAAGCTGAACGTCCGCGTTCTTGGCATTGTGGAAAACATGAGCAGCTATGTCTGTCCGAACTGCTCCGCGCGGCATGCCCTGTTTTCCTCGGGCGGAGGTCGGAAGCTTGCCGATTCCAAAGGGCTCGAATTGCTCGCGGAGATTCCTCTGGATCCGAAGTTTCTTGCAGCTTGCGACGAAGGGCGTCTGCCGCAGGGAATGATCGCCTCCGAGGCGGTATCCGCGGAAATCGCCAAGGTCGCTCGTGCCGTGCTTGTCCATGATTCCGAGCAGGAGAATGCTTGATTTTTGGGCGAAAAGCACGTTTTTTCATGAAACACGCTTGCAAAATCACGAAAACATAGTATTTTTTCTCTATGGCAACTAACCGAAAGGTCTTTTTATTATGAAACCGGAATTTGCGAAGTACTTGCAGTTGGATTCGATTCTCATTGTCGACGGCGAAACCAAAAAGAAAGTGCTCGAAGACATCATTGCCCATGCCTGCACGCGCTGTACCATGGATGAGGATCAGCTTCGCGAAGCCATTTGGAAGCGGGAACGCATGATGACGACTGGGGTCGGCAAAGGACTTGCCCTTCCGCACATCCGTGTGAACGGATTCCCCTCTCCTCTTGTGATCGTCGCACTTTGCCGCACTCCCGTCCAGGATTACAAGAGCTTGGATAACGAGCCGATTCAGCTCGCCGTCTTCTTCGCCGCCGATGAACGCGATCCGGAAGCCTATCTCAAATTGCTCGGAAGCATTTCCTCCCGCCTCAAGGAAGGCGATACGATCGATCGTATCAAGGCCGCCGGCGAAGATCGGCAGAAGATCTACGACATTCTTACTGCGGAATAAGATGAGGCCGCGGAATGCGGCTTCGATGACTTGCTCTTGAAGCATGGCGCCGACTCCTGACTTCGGAATCAGATGAGATCGCGTGACGCGGCTCGTCGATTCGTTTCTGCGGAATAATAGCAATTCCGTTTTCCCGGACGGATTCGAAATCGGCGACGATGCG
>CAZAAM010000008.1:0-23322 GCA_964483055.1 uncultured Victivallales bacterium | reverse complement strand
TTTTTCCTTCCAGTCCGGAGCCCACAGCTGCTCGCTCGCGTTGCGGTCGCACTGATTGCTCATCAGTTCCAGAAGCTTCTTGCGAACTTCGGCGACCACGTTCTTGGAAAGCGGCTTGAAGCGCGGAAAGGCATACGGCTTGATCACTTTGCCGGGATCGTCGTCTTCGCGCGGCTGGAAGAGCGGATTCGTATGCGTGTAAATGCGGTAAATGCCTTGCACGGGAATGTTGCTTGCGCCGATGTACGTCGTGATCTGCTTTTTCCCCTTCGTCAGCTTCATCGGAATGGCGATGGTCTGATAGTAGAAGGAGCCGGGACGGCGTCCGTAAAGACCGCTTTCGTCGAAGGCGTCGTAGGGCGGATAGCCGTTGCCGTTTTCATCGCAGAGGTAGGGGAATCCCGGAGCGCCTCCGCCGCCTTTGAAGCGGATCGTAATGTAGGTCTGCTTGTCCGGCGAGACGCGGACGGTGACCTTCAGCCGCGCCGAATCGCCTTTCTCCTGAAGCTCCCAGTAGGGAAGCTTGTTGTCAGGATCGATTTTCTTTTCCGCCTTGCCAACGGGAACGACCTTGACCGCCAAAGCGGCGTGAAGCGGGAATGCGTCTGTCCATAAAAGACAGGCGGACGCCAAAAGAACGAACAACGAATTGCGCATGCGGAGACTCCAATTCTTAATGGGTTCTTGGTTGAATGTTCAGAGTTTCGATTCGACTTCCTTTCGGATTCGGACGACAGTGAAGGAATAGGGCGGAAGCACGCACTTGCGCGGATCGGGCAGGGCGAGATCCTCGAGAAGGGCGGCCTTTTCATCATCAGGAGAGCCGGAGAGAACCGTACGAACTGCGGCGCCGTTCGCCGCGCCTTCGACGTTGACGGAAACCGTGACAGGGAGCAGATTGGCGAACTTGAGGATCATGTCGCCGGACTCCGAATCGCGAACGACCGAAGCGGCGACGCGGATGCGCGCGGCGTCGTCCAATCCGGATGGCGTCTGGAGCGCATTCGCAAGGTATTCGTTTCCGGAGTTGCTGCCGAAGAGCTTCTGCACTTCGTAGCCGGGCGTCGGAAGAACCTTCGAATTCGTAAAATAGATCAGATTCGGATCCCACTGCGTATAGCCGACCTTTGCGAACAAGGGCGCGTAAGAGGTCATTTTTACAAGATCGCCGTTGCGTTCCACGTTGATCAGATGCATCGCCTCGACAAGCGCGGTTTCCACGACGGCGCGCCGATCCGGACGGTGCGCTGCGTATTCGCCGGCATAAATCTTCGTGTCGCAGTCGCGCGAATATTTGTCATAGAAGTCCTGATGGTGAATGAACCAGCCCGGACGGACATAGTAATGCTCGTCGATGATCGGAAGCCCGATCTTGCGTGCGAGGTCCCAGCCTTCGTCATAGTCGGTTCCGCGGACGAATGGTCCCGCCGTGCCGACGACAACGATCTCCGGATGCTTTTCCTTGAGCGCGTCGAAAATCATGCGGAAACGCTGTTCGAAGGCGTCGGTGATCTGTTCTTCGTTCCCGACGCCTACATATTTGAGACGGAAGGGAGCCGGATGGCCGAGCTGTGCGCGAACCGCGCCCCAGCCGGAATCCGCGGGCCCGTTGGCGAATTCGATCAGGTCAAGATATTCCTGAACGACTTCCGGCATTTCATCCATGGGAACGGCGTCCTGTCCGTAAGGGAACTGGCAGGTGACGCCGCAGTGCATGACCGGAAGCGGTTCGCATTCCAAGTCTTCGCAAAGCAGGAAATACTCATAGTAGCCGAGCCCCATGCTTTGATGATAGCCCCAGCGGTTCGGCATCTGCTTCCGCGCCTCCAAGGGACCGATGGTGTTCTTCCAATGGTAGGTGTTCTCCAGATAGTCGCCGTGCGCGACGCAGCCGCCTGGGAAACGCATGAATCTCGGCTTCAGGGCCTTGAGAGCTTGAACCAAATCGGAGCGAAGTCCGTTTTCACGCTCCTTGTACGTCTTCCGCGGGAAGAGCGAAATCATGTCGAGCGCGACCTTGCCCGGTTCGAGCGGAATGATTTCCAGCTCCGCGCCTTCCGCGTCGTCCGATGCGGTCAGCGTCAGCTTCGTGCGGATCCATTCCGGCTTGTCCTGCCGCATTTCCGTTTCCGCAAGAGTGCGCCCCTGTTCGATGAGCCGAATCTTCAGCGCGCCGGCTCCTTCTAAGGCGCGGATGAAAAGAGAAAAGTCGTAAAGCTCGCCCTTGCGCAGAACGATGCCGCCGAATCCTTCATTGATCAGCTTCGCTCCGGGCGTCTTCGTCGTCAGGACGGCGTAATGCCGGTTGTTCGCATGAATGGGCGTCGCAGTTTCGATGTCGAAAGTCGTTCCTTCGCCCTCCAATCGCCAAGCATGCTTGCGCGACCATTCCGGCCGCTTGCCGGTCGGATCGTCCCAGCCCTGTTCGAAGTCTCGGTTCTGGATCAGTTCGGCGTAAAGGCCGCCGTCGCCGGCCTGATTGATGTCTTCGTAGAAGATGCCGAGGAGCATGTCCCCGATGTTCTTGCTTTTGGCTGCGTCGATGCGGAGGGTCGCGGAGAACGGACGCAGATCGCGGAAGCGGATCGGATCCTCGCTCATGGATTCCTGATGCATGCGCTGTTCATAAAGCTCGCGGAATTCGACATCCTTGCGCAATGCGTCGAAGACGGCCTGTTCCGCTTCCAGTTCGACTCCGGTCCACGTTCCGTTCGGAAGCGCAATGGTCGTCCGCGGATCGACAAAGTTTTCTTCAGGCGTTGCGTCGGAAAAGGTCTTCCAGTCAGGCGTTTCCGCACGCCATGCCTTGCCTTCCGCATCAAGGAACGTCACGGCGAATCCGTTCAGGGTTTGTTCGATGACCGGATTCCTTGCCGCGGAGCAGGGCATGCGATAGATGTTCTGGCGACTCCAGTGAACAAGATCCTTGCTGGCGGCATGGGCGAAGCGAGAGTCGTTGCATTCGGTCTGATAGACGCAGTGAAAGACGCCGTCCCCGGCTCGAAAGACGAATGGGTTGATGAACTTGCGTCCTGTGTCCCTCGCATCGAACGGGCTGGCGAGCCAGGCGAAGCCGTCGCCGAAGAGATTCCACGAAAATCCGTCCCGGCTCCAGGCGATCTGAAGACCAAAGCGATTTTCCATTTTATCAGTCGCATAAGCGAAGAAACGCATTTTATCTGAAAATCCTTGCTTAGTCGTTTTAAGTGTTTGCGCGGCCGCATGCGCCAGGCGCATTTCATATTTTTTGTGTTTTTCCGACATTGATTCCTGCTGCAGTCGTTTTTCTGCCGTTTCAGCTTGTCTGCCGGATATGCGGACATGTCCTTTCAGTAGCGCCGTTGCACGATTTCTTTTGAAATCCAACGATCTGTTTTGAAAAAAAAGCGCAGCTTCCTCGCGGCGAGTCTGCAGCTTTTGCGGACGATATTTCCTGAAGAATATACTAGCAGGCACGGGATTTTGCAAGTGCAGAATTTCGGAAATTGCATTCGCGCGTGCGAAAAAAGACATGAAAAATCGCAGTTTGCCATGGCGCCGTTTCATAATCGAAGCAAATCAAGAGATTCAAGAACTTCCAAAAGCAAAGAGCCAGTCGGTTTGTCCGAACGTCGCTTCCCGAATAGGCGGCTTCTCTCAAAATGATTCGCGTGCGCTTTCGTTCATGAGCATCAGACTGGAATGCGTCTGATTTCGGACGTTCGCATTTGACAAATCGGAGTGGACGTGTCATATTGATGTCGCGGAGACGGATTTTCGCAGACATAAGACTTAACGCGCTAGGAGGTGTCACTTGGAGAAGACAATGTTTTGCCGTCAGTGTCAGGAGGCGGCCGGAAATAAGGCGTGCGTCCAAGGCGGTTGCTGCGGCAAAGATGCTGAGACGAGCAATCTGATGGACGAACTGATCGTCCTTCTCCAGGCGGTGGCGCTGACGCTGGAAGCCAAGCCGCAGGTCACGCGCGAATTCAGCCGTTTTTTGTGTCGGGCTCTGACGGCGACTCTGACGAATACGAACTTCGATCCCAACCGGATCTATCGTCTTATGGACGAGGCGAAGCGCGCGTTGCGGACGCTGGATTCAACGGTCGAAATTCCGCCTGTCGGGGAAAACGTTTGCAAAAACGAGGACGCGCAATCTCTGCGGGAGCTTCTCCTTTGCGGACTGAAGGGCGTCTCCGCCTATGCCTTTCATGCGTTTGCGCTTGGCAAGGAGGACAACGCCGTTTACAACTTTGCGATCCATGCGCTGGCGGCGCTGGCGGATCCCGATTTCGAACAGGAGCGTCTCCTTGAGCTTGTCGGACGCTGCGGCGAAATCGCGCTCATTGCAATGGCGATGCTCGATGAAGCGCATACGTCGAACTTCGGCGATCCGGAAAGGACGGAAATTTCCTGCTCCGTCGGAACGCGGCCCGGCATTTTGATTTCCGGACACGACCTGAAGGATCTTTCCGAGCTTCTGGCGCAGTCGCAAGACGAAGGAATCGACGTTTATACGCATGGGGAAATGCTTTCGGCGCATTGTTATCCGGCATTTCGCCGTTATACGCATCTGCGTGGCAGCTACGGCGCGTCCTGGCGTACGCAGGATCGCGACTTCGCGGCCTTCAACGGCGTGATCATCATGACAGGAAACTGCCTCGTTCCGGTTCGTGATTCTTACCGGAACCGCATCTTTACAACGGGCATGGCCGGATGGCCCGGCGTTCCCCACATTCCGCATCGCCACATTGGAGCTTGCAAGAACTTCGGCCCGGCGATCGACTTGGCGAAGACGCTTCCGCCGCCGACAAAGCTGGAATCCGGCCATATTGTCGCCGGATTCGCTCACGAACAGATCCTTGCGCTTTCCGACAGGATCGTCGATGCTGTGAAGAGCGGCGCGATTCGTCGTTTCATCGTCATGGCAGGCTGCGACGGACGGCACAAGTCGCGCGATTATTACACGCGGACGGCGTCGCTCTTGCCGAAGGATGCCGTCATTTTAACGGCCGGGTGTGCGAAGTATCGCTGCAATAAGCTGAATCTTGGGGATATCGGAGGAATTCCACGCGTGCTTGACGCAGGACAGTGCAATGACAGCTATTCTCTTGTCCGCGCCGCGCTCGCTTTGCAAAAGGCGTTCGGCCTGAATGATGTCAAGGAACTTCCGATTTCATTCGATTTGGCATGGTACGAACAGAAGGCCGTCGCCGTGCTTCTGGCATTGCTTTTCCTCGGCTTTCGCGACATTCGACTTGGACCGACGCTCCCGGCCTTCCTTTCGTCTGGCGCGATCGACTTCCTCGTACGGGAATACGGCATCAAGCCGATTGGTACGCCGGAAGACGATGTCGCAGCAATGATGGATGGGCGATGAACATGACTGCCATGACTGCCATCCGACGGTTTTGCAAGCTCGCCGCCGTTGCTGCCTCGCTTGTCGCGACATGCGCCATTGCAGCGTGCGTTTCCCTTTCAGACGGGGAAACGCATATGCTCCTGCAGACGGACGCGGGAGGCGTCGTGCGCGCGGAAACAGGGGACACGATCGTGCTCGATCTCGTCATGCCGGAGGAGGAAGGACGCGTCTGGACGGAGTTGAACGAGGCGTTCAACGTCAAGGTTCTTGCACGGAAGGGGTGCATTCATCTGATTCCTGACGGCGAGACCGCACCGCCCGACGCGCGCCGGATGCAACGGTTCGTTTATCGCGTCATCGGACCGGGACACAGCGGCATCTCCGTGGTCGATCGTTCGCTTTCCAAGCCGGACGAGCCCGACAAGACGCGTCTCGACTATCTGGTCGTGGCGACCGGAGATCCGGAAGAGGCCGCAGGCGATCCGATCCCGCCTCCGCCGGGACCGAAGGTGAAATACGAGGTGGATTCCAAGGGCGTCGCCCATCCGATCAAAGGAGTGTTCGACTAATGCGTAAAAGAATCTGGCTGTCGGATCCTTTCCGGAAGGAATGGAGCGCGGAACCGTTTCAAGCCGCCTTTTCCATTCAGGGCGAGACATTCCGCAAAGTGAAGTCGCGCGAAACGCTGCGCTTCTTCTTCCACGGAGAGCCGTGCTTTCTGAAGAGACACAAGGGCGTCGGTTGGCGCGAAACCTTCAAAAACTGGCTGATGCTCAAGCGTCCCGTCTATGGCGCGCGCAACGAGTATGACGCAATCCGTCTCTTAGAACGCCTCGGCGTTCCGACGATGACGCCGCTCGCTTTCGCCGAGCGTGGTTTCGGTCCGTACATGACTTCGTTTCTTGTCACGAAGGAGCTCAAGAACAAGATCTCTCTCGAGGACTATTGCGCAGCCTGGCGAGAGAATCCGCCGTCTCAGGCATGGAAAAACGCGTTGATACGCGCCTTGGCGGAAGCATGCTCCGCGATGCATTTCAACGGGTTGAACCATCGCGACTGTTATCTCTGCCATTTTCTTCTGGACAAGGAGAAGGCGGCGCAGGGAGTCGTTTCGCTGTCGGTCATGGATCTGCATCGTGCGGAGATCCGCAATCGCATTCCGCGGCGCATGCGCGTCAAGGATCTTGCTGGAATCTTCTTTTCGTCCTTCGATCTCGGACTTGGACGCAGGGACGCGCTCCGCTTCATCGCGGTCTACCGCCGCGGAGGCGCATTGGACGCGCGGATTTGGCGCGACGTCCTGCGTACGGCGATTCGGCTGTACCGCAAGGAGAATTGCGGGCGCTTCCCGGCTTTTCCGGACGACTGCAGCCTCTGACGCGAAAAATCTTATCGAACGAACGTTCGCCGCTTCCGCCTCGAAGCAAAAAAACAGCGCTTCGAGGCGGCTTGCATTTTCTGCGGGCGCATGCGATATTGCAGTGCAGGCGACCGTCGAACATGTCAAATGAAAAGGAGGGGCGACATGACGTCTTTGATTGCGAACGAAGCGCCGGAATTCATTCTGGACGCGGTTTTCCCGAACGGCGAAACGGGCAAGTTCTCTCTGCGGGAGCAGAGAGGAAAATACGTTGTCTTGCTGTTTTATCCGATGGACTTTTCCAGCGTGTGCCCGTCTGAAATTCTGGAGTTTCATGCCAAAAGCGGAGAATTCGAAAAGCATGACTGCGTCCTTGCCGGAATTTCCGTCGATTCCGTTTGCGCGCACGTCGCATGGCGCGCCTGCGGTCCGGATCGGAACGGAGTCGGTCCGATCTCGTTTCCTCTTCTTTCCGATTCAAGGAGGATTGCATCTCGCGTCTATGGCGTTCTTCATGACGATGCGGTCGCCTTGCGCGGACTTTTCCTGATTGACAGAGAAGGCTTCGTTCGTCATTGCGTCGTGAACGATCTGCCGCTCGTTCGGAGCGCGAACGAGGCGCTGCGCATGATCGAGGAGCTTCAGTTCTTTGAGAAGAATGGAGAAGCATGCCGTCTCGATGCAAAGACATCCGCGGTTCGCGGAACTGATTGAACGTCGCAGAAAACAGGGAGGGGATGCGATGAAGGGATTTATCTTGGCGGTTCTTTTTCTTTCAGGCGGGATCTCGATATTTGCTGCGGAGAGCGCGATGCGACTCAATCCGCTCGTGATCGACCCGTATCGTCACATTCTTGTTCAGGAACTCTACGGCATGCGCGATGCGACGGCGATCAATGCGGAGACGGTCGTCGCAACGCTAGGCGTCAGCCTGTCCGGCAATTATGAAGATCCGAAATCGTGGCTGATCGAATCGGAAACGGATCCGAACTACTGCGCCGGAAACGATGTCGCGCCGCTGGCAGTGGAGACGAAGTCCGTTGTCGAACTCATGGCGTTTCCGGATTCCTTGCTTCCGGAGTTTCGACGGCATGCAGTCACGCTTGCTCTGCCGCATCCGTTGAAATCCGGACATCGCTACAGCGTCACGGCGCAGGGATCGGAATTCGTTCCAATCACTTTCGGGCGTATGAGCGCAAGCTTTTTCTATCCATCCGCGCCGTCGGCCGGGACGGAGACGAAGGAGAAGCAACGCATGGAAGAGGCTCTTTCGATGCGGATTCTCGGATTGCGAGGCGCGGCGAGCATTGGCAACGGGATCGTGGCGTTGGAATTCGGTCCCGCAATCGATTCGGAGAGGATTCTTGATGCGGAGAAATATCGTTTTCGTCTGAACGGAAAGACTGCGACTCCCGCGATGATCGCAAAGCGTCAGGTCGTGGAATGCTTTCTCAGCACGGAACCCTACGAACCGATTCTGCGGACGGATCTCTTTTTCCGCTTTCCAGAGCCGTTGCAGGATGGAGACCGTCTTTCTGTCGTCGTTGATTCCTCCATTGTCGCGGGCGCGTCCTCTGCGCGACTCGATTTCCAATCTGATGAAACTGTCAGTCCGTCGTTTGTTCTTCCGCGCTTTCGATTCAACGCCAATGAGCGTTCAAAGCTCGTCTTCGTTTCGTATTGGCTGAGCGTTCTTCCGGCGAACATGGGCGGCGTCATGCAGATGCCGCCGCTGCTTCCGGATTCCGAAGCCTACGCACTGTTCCTTCCGGAAGATCTTCCGTTTGAAGTCCGGCGCAGCGACGGACGGAAGATGCTGGGCGGAACATTGAAGAACGTTCCGAATCCTTCCGCGCTTCCCGGGATTGCGCTGTTCCAGATTCCCGGCGTTCAGGCGTATGAGGCGAATCTTTCGCAGATTCGGCGAACGGGGCGCTTCTTCGTCTCCGTGACGGGCGTGGGACGCAGTCTTCCGTTCGATATCGCTGCGGACGGCTGGCAGGCGCCGGGCGTTCCGCAGTCGGCTGCATTCGAATCCGGCGGGATGCGCCAGATTGAAGCGCTCGAAGGTCCGTCGATCACATCGCGCCGCCTGTTCCTTCAATACGGAATCATGGAGCCGGACGACCTGTTTCCTGCGGACGGCGCGGACGATTGATTTTCGCTCATTCCGCTTGCGTTTTCCGCAAAACGGAATACATTATGTGGCGATATTTGCGGAGACTGCGCCATGGACATCAAACTGATCGCCGTCGACATGGACGGCACGCTGCTCGACGAGCGGAAACGCATCCCGGAAGGATTTTTTGAAACGGTCGACCGCCTGGCGGCGCACGGCGTGCGCATGGCCATTGCGAGCGGACGTCAATACTACAATCTTCTGAAGCGCTTCGAGCCCATTCGGGATCGACTGATCTTCCTTTGCGAGAACGGGGCATTGGTCTTCGAACGCGACGAAAATCTTTTTCGCCGCACCATTCCGCCGTGTCTTTTGAAGAAAGTCCTGCGGAGCGTCGCGCGCATTCCGGACGCGAAGCCGGTCATCTCCTGCGTGCGCACGGCATATCTTGCTGATCCGGGTCCGGAGGCGGAGCGAAACATCGCGCAGTATTTTGAACGGAGAACGATCGTCGCCGATCCGCTGGAAGCGGCCTTGGCGCACGATTCCGCCGTGAAGACGGCCGTCTATGTCCCCGGCGCAGCGGCGAAATACCACCCCACGCTCAAGGAGGAGTTCGGGACGGAGCTCGCCGTGGTTCTCGGGGGCGAGGACTGGATCGATTTCATGGCGCCGGATATCAGCAAAGGCGCCGCCATATGCTTTCTGCAGCAGCGGATCGGACTTGCGCCGGAGCAGTGCATGGCTTTCGGCGACTACATGAACGATTACGAAATGCTCCAATGCGTGCATTACGGCTACGCCATGCAAAACGGGCATCCGGATCTCATCGCCTCGGCACGTTTCGTCGCTCCTCCGAACACGGAGAACGGAGTCATGCGAACGATCGCCGCATGCTTCCCGGATTGCGTCCCCTGCGTCTGAACGGCGACCGCGCGGCTTTCCTTGAAAACGGCGCTCCGCAATGCTATATTCCTGCAACGAAGAGCCCGACGCGCAAGGTCGGAGAAGGAGACGGTCGGAGACGATGGAGAGCAAGGCGAATGAAGCGAGAAACCTGTTTCTTTCCGGAGCGAACTGCGCGCAGAGCGTGCTTGGCGCTTTTTGCAGGGAATGCGGCATCGAGCCGGAACAAGCGATGCGCCTCGCTTCCGGATTCGGCGGCGGCATGGCCCGCCTGCGCGAAGTATGCGGCGCCGTTTCCGGCATGTTCCTTGCGGCGGATCTTCTCTGCGGCCCTTCGGACATGAAGGACAAGGCGGCGAAGGACGCTCACTACGCTTTCCTCCAGGAACTCGCGGCTGAGTTTAAAAAAGAAGCTGGCTCCATCGTCTGCCGGGAGCTTCTTGGTCTGGCTCCGCGGCAAAGCGGCCTGCCGGTTTCCGAACCGCGCACGCAAGCATATTACAAGAAACGCCCCTGCGCGGAAATTGCGGCTTTGGCGGCCGGAATTCTGGAGAAGCGTCTCGCGGAGCTTCCGGCGCGCCGAAGTTGAACTCCCGGCTCAGCGGGAGAAGATCATTGTGTTGAAGGAGCGCGGCGGAAGTTCGAACGCCTTGCCTTCGATGACGACCGTTTCGACCCGATTGTACGGATTCATAACGACGACCTTGACGGTCTTCTTGTTGGCGAAGGCCACGGCGTTGCCGTTCCAATGTCCGCCAAGGCGGATCATGCGGTCTCCCTCGCGGACGAACTGCGCGAAATGGCGCATGACCCAGTACTCCGGATTGATCCGGTAGGTCTTCGCGGCGGGATCGACGGTGAAGAGGCTGTTCTGCTTCCATCCCCAGGTGCTGCTGCCCTGGTTGTTTTCCAGATCCATGTTCCAGTAGACGGAGCTTTCCACGCCGGATGTGATGTAGTGGCGAAGCAGCTCGAAGACGTACATCGCGTAGTCGTAGGTGTTCTGTCCGTTGCCGCATTCGTTTTCGCTCTGCACGATCGGCATTTCCGGATAGGCCTGCTTGGTGCGCGCGACGGCGTCCTTCCCTTCCCACTGGTAGGCGAAGCCCTTGACGTACTTGCGAGCCTTGCGATCCATCATGACGTTGTTCGCATAGTGGTTGAATCCCTTGTTGAGATCCCATCCTTCCCGCATGCCGCCTCCGTTCATGGTGCCGAAGTAGATTTCCGCCGGATTGCCGGCCTTTTCCATTTCAGGACCGAGGTAGTCGCGGATGAACGTCACGGCGTCGTCGCCATTCCACAGGCACGTCGGATAGTTGTTGCTGGAGAAGAATTCGTTCTGCGGATTCAGCTGGACGATATTGACTCCGCGCTTCTGGAATTCCTGCACGGCGCGGCGCAGATACTTGGCATACGTCGTGAGAATGGCAGGATCCATGTTGATGTAGCCGCCGTTGTAGCGGCGATTCGTCTTCATCCACGTCGGCGGACTCCACGGGGAGGCCATGAAGCGCATTTCATTCGCCGGGATGTGCTTCTGCGCCGCCTTGATGAACGGGATGAGATACTGATCCGGGTGCTTCATGGAGAAGTCCTTCAGCGCATGATCTCCATCCGTCTCGTCGAGACTGTACCATTCCTTGGAGTAGTCGTTCGCTCCGATGGGGATGCGGTTCATCGTGAAGTGGCATCCGTCCTTGGAGAAAAGAAGGCGAATCACTTCATCGCGATCCTTCTTGTCGAGCTTTTCCAGCGCGATCCAGCCAAGGTCGTTGAAGCAGGCTCCGAAGCCCTTCCAAACGGGGCCGACCTGCTTGCCGAGCGTCAGGGTCTCATCGTCGCCGTTGCGCGGCGCGCGCGGCGTCATCTTCTGCCAAGGCTGGCTTTCCGTGGTGGAAATCCACTGTTCGAACGTCGCTCCGAACGCGGACGAGGAAACGGTTCCGAGAGCCGCCGCAAGGGCGATGGTCTGAAGAATGGGACTCTTCGTTTTCATCGTCATTCCTTTCTATATGTTGATGTTGAACGAATGCAAAAAACAATGCTTCGTTTTCTAATACACGTTTTTTATCGATTTTCTTACACATGATTCGAAGAAAGCGTGGAATAACGAACGAACTCGGACATCCAATTCCCTTCTCCGTCGTCTCCGCCGTTTCTCGAAAATGGAACGCCGGAGAACCGGTTTTTAAGATTTCAAAAAATGAAAAGAGCTGTCGTCGCACGAGCATTCAGTCGCGCTTCGTCGTTCCATATCCGGAAACTCCGTTCGGGACGCGCCGCCGCCGCATCAAAATTAAGGACGGGCACGACTTTTGCGGCATCCGGCTTGTCGCCAATAATTCGTAATATAGTCTTTAATTTCGTTCCCGTCAAGTGCGATTGCGATAAAAAAATGTCGCGCTGCGGTGCGACCGGCGGCAACCTGAAGACGGTCGGAGAATGCGCCATGCCGGATTTCTCTTCCGCAAGCCGCCCCCTTTACATATTATTATGGTTTGCGTGCGCATGCGCATGCAGGATCGGGATGGCGACATGGGATAAGGAATTCGGCGGGAATGGCCGTTGTCCGCACATGGCGGGGACGCGCGAAAATCAGGGATTTGTCCATTGCGGCGAGCATTTGTACAATTTTCTTTTTGAAAACGCTTCCATTTTACAAAAATTGAAGAAAAAATTAGGCGCTTTCAGGCGGAGAATAAGTTGGCATGGCGTTTGCTAATAGAAAAACCGTTTTCACAAACCCCGCAACAATTTCTTTGTAAGGAAAGGAGTGTCGGAACATGAAATTGATCATCGCTTACATTCGTCCGGAGTGCTTGAATTCCGTCAAGCAGGCGTTGTATGCACGGGAGATCTACAAGATGTCCATTACGAATGCGTTGGGCTGCGGTCAACAGAAAGGATTCGCCCGAGCCTTCCGCGGAGCATTGGAGGAAGTGCATCTTCTGAAGAAGGTTCGCCTCGCGATCGGCGTGAACGACGAATACGTCGACAAGACGATCGAGGCGATCGTGGAAGGCGCGCGCACGGGTCACATCGGAGACGGAAAGATCTTTGTGCTTCCGATGTCTGAGTGCGTGCGGATTCGGACGGGAGAGCGCGGAGAAACTGCGATCGGTTGAAACCACATCACAACATTTCATATTGGAGAGAGAAATGAACACTTGGAAATTCATGCTTGCATTGGCATTGATGGGAGGAGGCGCGGCGGCGTTCGCCGAGGAAGGGGCGGAAATTCCGCTGACTACGGACGCGGTTCAAACCAATTTGAACGTCGTATGGACGTTGTGCGCTGGCATTCTGGTCTTCGTGATGCAGGCGGGCTTTGCGCTGGTAGAGGCCGGTCTGACGCGTGCGAAGAACACGGCGAACATCATGATGAAGAACGTGATGGACTTCACGATCGGATCTCTGAGCTTCTGGATGATCGGCGCGGCGTTCATGTTCGGCGCCACGAAGGGCGGCTTTATCGGAACGGACGGCTTCTTCATGAACGTCTTCTTCACTGAGAGCGGCGACTGGAACTGGACGTACATGTTCTTCCAGACCATGTTCTGCGCGACGGCGGCGACGATCGTTTCCGGCGCCATGGCGGAACGCACGCAGTTCCGCGCTTATCTGGTGTATTCCGCCATCGTCTCGATGTTCATCTACCCGATCGCCGGCAAATGGGCGTGGGGCGGCGGCTGGCTCTCTGAGTTGAACTTCCATGACTTCGCCGGATCGACGGTCGTTCACAGCGTCGGCGGCTGGCTCGCTCTTACCGGCGCGTTCATCCTCGGGCCCCGCATTGGAAAGTATGGACCGGACGGAAAGCCGCATGCCATCCTCGGACACAATCTGGCTCTTGCCACGATCGGCGTGCTGGTCCTCTGGATCGGATGGTTCGGATTCAACCCCGGCTCCTATACGGAAGGCGTCATGGACATCGGACGTGTTGCGATGATCACGAATCTCGGCGCGGTCGCAGGAACCTTCACGGCCATGTTCACAGGATGGATTGTCCTCGGAAAGCCTGACACGTCGATGACGTTGAACGGCGCTCTCGCCGGACTCGTGGCGATTACCGCCCCGTGCGACATCGTCACTCCGATCGGCGCGGTCATCATCGGCGGCGTCGGCGGCATCCTGGTCGTGCTCGCGGTCCTCGGATTCGATAGAATTCATATCGACGATCCTGTCGGCGCGATCAGCGTTCACCTGGTCAACGGCGTCTGGGGCACCATCGCCTGCGGTCTCTTCGGAGCCGAAGCGGTTCTCAAGATCGACGGCGCGACTGCGAACAGCGGTCTCTTCTACGGCGGCGGTCTGACCTCCCTCGGAACGCAGCTCCTGGGCGTTGCCTCCTACGGCATCTGGACTGCCGGACTCGGTCTCCTGACCTTCTTCCTGATCAAGCACACGATCGGACTGCGCGTCAGCCGCACGGAAGAACTCAAAGGCCTCGATATGGTCGAACACGGCAACGATGCCTACGCCGGATTCCAGATCTTCACCAACGAGTAAGGTTTGGACAAAGGGTGCGCCGTCGGACGGGAACCGGCGATTCGGATCGGATTTCCGATTCCCGATGGCGCATCCGGTTTGAATGAACACCCCCCTTGTGAAACGAAAAAGAAGGAGCTGCTTCATTGCAAGGGCGGATGACATAATCAGGAAGATCGGAAGAAGCGATCATCCTTTGCAAAACAAAAAAGAAGGAAAAAACTTTTCAAGAAGCGATTTCATTCGAAAAGCCCCCCCCTTGTGAATCAAAAAGCAAAGGAGAATTTCACAAAGCCGGGGGATGGAACAGGGAGCTCGTCGGAAACGGCGGCGCTCCTTTTTTTGCATCGAAAGGGGCGGAAGCGCTGCGAAAAAGATGCGGATTGCTATTGAATTTGCGAAAAAACGTGATACAGTAAGCATAGCGGACTTTTCACGAACGCCGGCTCGAAATTCGGCGTTCTTGAATAAGGAAACAGGGGAGCCGGAGCGGTCCGGCTGAGAGGAAGCCGCCGCGGCTTCGACCCTCGACCTGATTTGGATCATGCCAACGTAGGGAGTTTCTGCGATTCCACGTCGGAATTCGACCGGAGCACGAAGCGGGAAGCACGATTGCGTTTCCCGCTTTTTCTTTTTTGTCAAAATCACAACTGGGAAAGGAAGAGAGAATGACAGCCGAAAATATTATTTCCGGAGCGATCGTAAGCGCATTCACCAAGAAGTTGCTTGACAATCTGACGCTCGATGTGGCGATCGTCGGCGCCGGTCCGTCTGCGCTTGTCGCGGCGAAGCATTTGGCGCAGGCCGGACTTCAGGTCGCCATCTTCGAACGCAAGATCGCGCCAGGCGGCGGCACGTGGGGCGGCGGCATGCTCTTCAATGAAGTCGTCGTGCAGAGCGATGCGCTGGACATCCTGGATGACTTCGGAATCCGCCACAGCCCGGTGGAGGGCGCGGAGTCGTACCACACGCTTGACTCCGTGGAGATGGCGAGCGCGTTGATCTACGGAGCGGTTCACGCCGGAGCGCGCATCTTCAATGCGGTCAGCGTCGAGGACATTGTCTTCAAGAACGGCAAGGTCAACGGCCTGGTCATCAACTGGACGCCTGTGGAGCGGCTCGGCATGCACGTGGATCCGATCACGGTGATCTCCGAAGTGGTGCTGGACGGAACCGGGCATCCGAGCGAGATCATGCATCTTGCGACGGACAAGGCCGGAATCAAGCTGGACACTCCGACCGGCGCGATCCTCGGCGAAAAGCCGATGTGGGTCGACAGCGGCGAAGAATCGACCGTCGCCAACACGCGCGAATACTTCCCCGGTCTCTACGCCTGCGGCATGAGCGCGAACAACGTCATGGGCGGCTATCGCATGGGGCCGATCTTCGGCGGCATGCTCAAGTCCGGACGCAAGGTCGCTGAACTTATTAAGGCGAATCTTTCAAAATGAGCGGCGAACCGTCCTGCTTTCATTCGCTTGCGGAACGGATGCAAGCCTTCCGTGACGCCGATCTGTATCCGGTCGTCACCTCTGAATTCTGCAACGGACGCGACCCGTTCGACATGTTTCGCATGATCGCCGAGGCTGGAGCTCGTCTGATTCAGATCAGGGAGAAGAACATGGATGCGGCGACGCTTTGCGATCTTGTTCGCCGTTGCCGTTCCGTTGCGAATCGGACGCGCACGCTTCTGATCGTGGACGACCGTCTCGACGTCGCGCTCGCCGCGAACGCAGACGGCGTTCATCTCGGACAGGAGGATCTTCCGATCCGCGACGCCAAGCGCATTGCGCCGGATTTGATCATCGGGACCTCCACTCATAATCTTTCCGAGATTGAACGGGCGGTTGCGGACGGAACGGACTATCTCAACGTCGGTCCGATCTTTCCCACGCAGACGAAAAGCGTTTCATGCATTCCGATCGGCATCGAACAGCTGAAGCTCTGGATTCCGAAGATTCCGGTTCCGTTTACGGTCATGGGCGGGATCAAGGAGCGGCATGTTCCGCAGCTTCTGGAATTGGGCGTTCGACGTATCGCGATGGTCACATGCATCACTCAGTCCGCCGATCCCGTTGCGGAGACGAAGAATCTGCTCGCCTATTGGCGTCCGTGAATGCGTTTCATGCGTCCGGAGTTCACCCTTTCCGCATCTCAGCGAGCGCGGGAAGGGTTTTTTTATTCCGAATCATGCATGTGCGTCATGCGCGTTTTCGATTTCCGTCTGTGAAGAGCAGGAGCGAAAAGTCGCGCGAAAAGGAAGCTGCGGCGAACGTCAGGAGAAGAAATGGCGTAGCCGATTCCGCGGAGCGCAGAGGAGACGAGCGGTCATTCCGTGTCGCGCACGTACCAGCTGGGCGTGATTCCGAGCTTGGAGATCCGATAGTGCATCATGCGGGGAGAAACGCCGAGCTCGCGTCCGGCAGCGGACATGTTGCCTTTGTTGCGCTTGAGAGATTCAACGATCAATTCCCGCTCGTAGCTGGAGAGCATGACGTTGATCGGCGTATTGTTGTCCGGCAGCAGACCGTTCCCTTGCGCTTGTCCGGTTTGGAGCGTGGGCGGCAGATTGTAGCCGTGGATGCAACTGTCCGTGGAAGTGAGGACGGCGCGCTCGATGCAGTTTTCCAGTTCGCGAACGTTGCCGGGCCAGTGATAGCTCATCAGCATGTTGATCGCCGTCGTGGAAAGGCGCTTGACTTCCTTGTGATATTTGAGATTCATCTTTTCGATGAAATGATTTGCCAAAAGCAGAATGTCCGTTTTTCGCTTGCAAAGGTCGGGCATCATAATCGGAAAGATGTTCAGTCGATAGAACAGGTCTTCGCGAAAGACGCCCTTCTCCATGAGCTCTTCCAGATTGCGGCTCGTCGCAGCGAGAAAACGAACGTCCGAACGCAGCTCTTCATTGCTTCCGATGCGTGAGAACGTGCGTTCCTGAAGGAATCGCAGAAGCTTCACCTGAGTCTGCTGGGTGAGGTCGCCGATCTCGTCGAGAAAAAGAGTTCCTCCGTTCGCCGCTTCAGCGCGTCCGATGCGTCGGCTCGTCGCTCCGGTGAACGCGCCCTTTTCATGACCGAAAAGTTCGCTTTCAACCAATGCTTCGGGGAGGGCGGCGCAGTTCAGCGTGATGAACGGCTTGTCGCGGCGCGGGGAGAGATTGACGATGGCCCGCGCGATCATTTCCTTTCCGGTTCCGGAAGATCCGCGGATGAGCACGGTCGCATCCGAGGGCGCGACTTGACGAACCTGCATATAGATTTGCTGCATTTCGCGGCAGTTGCCGACCATTTCGCCGGGATTTTCCGTGAGGAGGTCGCGCAGACGCTTGTTTTCCTCCTGAAGCGTTCGATTCTTTTCCTGATTGCTAAGGGAGATTTGAATCGCGCCGGATGTGATGTTGCCGACGATTTCCAAGAGCATGGCATCGAGCGCGAGATCGCAGTTTTCGTCCACCTTCCGATCGATGCTGAGCGTGCCGATGACTTTTTCCTTATAGAAGATCGGAACGCAGATGAACGCCACCTGTTCGGAGCAGTCGCGCGCTTGCGTACGGTTGAGAAACCGCGCGTCGCGCCGAATGTCCGGCACGATCTCCGGCTTTCCGTTTTCTGCAACGCGTCCGGTGATGCCTTCGCCCAAATGATAGTGGCCGAGACTGACGCCTTTCTCATCGATGCCTTGAGATGCTTCGATGGACAGAGTCCCGTCCTTCAGGGTAGTGAAGGTGCCGCGCAACATGCCCATTTCCCTATGGAGAATGGCGAGCGTCTTATTCAGCAGAGCCTCTGTGTCCTCTTCATGAACAATCAGGTTGCTGATTTCCTGCATTACACGAATTTCGCGAGTGTAGCTCTTTTCAGTCATCGGCCTTCAAGGGTGAAATTTCCCTTTACAATACTACATAGAATGAAAATTGCAAGCAGCTCTTGTTCGCGATTTGCGATAAATAATGGAAATTCGGCTTAGTTTTTTGCGGTTTTCACGCTTGAAACGGAGACGCCGGAGTTCGTTTCAAATCGGCGCGGAAGGCGGAAAATCCGTTTGTCCGTCCGATTCAAAGCGTCTCCGGCGCATTCGGGTCCTGCTTGTTCCGAATCTTGTCAATGCGATTCGCGACAAGCTTGGCGGCCACAGTGTCGCATCGGATCACTGCTTGTTCCGAATCCAGTCGTCAATGCGATCCGCGACGAGCTTGGCGTCCGCTATGGCACGCACGACGAGCGATGCGCCATTGGCGCAGTCGCCGACCGCGAAAATTCCATCTTGGGGTTTCGGGACGATCGTCGTCCGTTTGGTTCGTTCGAGTCCGAGTCCGGCGACGACGCCGTCCTCCGGCACGCCCGTGTATCCCATGGCGAGCAGAACAAGATCGGCAGGGAGAACCTGATTCGTATCGGCGACTTCCTGGAAGCGGAGCGGCTTGCCTAGCGGAGTCGTTTCCCATTCGACGGTTGCGACCTCTACGCCGCGGACGGCTCCGTCGACGCCGAGAAAGCGCTTGCTGGAAAGATTCCACATCCGTTCGCATCCCTCCTTATGGCTGGAGCTGGTTCGGAGCAGATACGGCCACATCGGCCACGGCGTCGAAGGCGAACGCTTGACTGGCGGCTTCGGCATGATTTCGATCTGCGTCACCGACGCGGCGCCCTGACGGATCGCCGTGCCGACGCAGTCGCTGCCCGTGTCGCCGCCTCCGATGACAAGGACGCGCTTGCCCTTCGCTGAAATGGGCGGCTGCTTGAGTTCTCCAGAAATCGCCCGGTTCTGTCCGCCGAGAAATTCGAGCGCGAAATGGATGCCCTTGAGGTCGCGGCCGGGAATCGGAAGATCGCGCGGCGTCTGCGTGCCGACCGCGAGTACGATCGCCGCGTAACGCTTCTTCAAGTACTGTGGAGAAATGTCCGCGCCGATGTTCGCGCCGCAGATGAACTTGATTCCTTCGCGCCGCATGACTTCGAGACGACGGTCGATGACGGACTTGTCCAGCTTGCAGTACGGAATGCCGTAGCGCAGAAGTCCGCCAGGCTGTTCGTCCTTTTCATAGACGGTGACGGAGTATCCCTTGCGGTTGAGAGCTTCCGCCGCGGCAAGACCGGCAGGTCCGGATCCGATGACGGCGATCTTCAGCCCATTGCGCGCGGGAGGCAGATTCGGAACGACCCAGCCGCTGGCGAAGGCCGTTTCGATGATATGTTTTTCAATCTGTCGGATCATGACGGCTTCGTCGTCGATGCCATGCGTGCAGGATCCTTCGCAGAGAGCCGGGCAGATGCGAGCGGTGAATTCCGGGAAGAAGCTGGTTTGGGAAAGAATCCGGTAGGCTGTCATGAGATCGCCGGCGGCGACTGCGGCATTGAATTCCGGAATGACGTTTCCAAGCGGGCAGCCTGTTCCATGGCAGAACGGAATGCCGCAGTCCATGCAACGCTCCGCCTGCCGGGTCAGCTCGTCAACCGGAATCGGATGCTCCACTTCGCGGAAGTCGTTCCTGCGCTGGTCGACCGGACGATAGATATCGTGAATTCTCATCGTATTGTTCATGGCATGAATCCCCTTATTTCGACATCGACATCATTTTGAGAGCGCGGCGGTACTCGATCGGCATGATCTTGACGAACTTCGGACGCATGTTGCTCCAGTCGTCGAGAATTCTGCCGGCCTTGATGCTTCCGGTTTCCGCACGGTGCGCTTCGATGATCGCCTTCAATTCCGCTTCATCCTCCGAACCGGGCTCCACGCTTTCCAAGTCTACGCTGTCCATATTGCAAGAAAGGTCGAAATGTCCGCGTTCGTCATAGACGTAGGCGATGCCGCCTGTCATTCCGGCTGCAAAATTGACGCCGACGCGACCGAGAATCACGACGCGTCCGCCGGTCATGTATTCGCATCCGTGGTCGCCGACGCCTTCCGCGACCAGCGTAACGCCCGAATTGCGAATGGCGAAGCGTTCGCCGGCGAGACCGTTCAGGAAGATCTTGCCGCTCGTCCCGCCGTAGCCGATGACGTTTCCGGCGATGACGTTCTCTTCCGCCACGAATTTCGCGTCGTGCGGCGTCTTGATCACGATCGTGCCGCCGGAGATTCCCTTGCCGACGAAGTCGTTCGCTTCGCCTTCCAGTCGCAGAGTGACGCCCGGTGCAAGGAATGCGCCAAAGCTTTGTCCTGCGACGCCCTGCAAATTGATTTGAATGGTGTTGTCCGGAAGGCCCTGTTCGCCGTACTGCTCGACGACCTGTCCGGAGAGTTCCGCTCCGACCGCGCGGTCCGTGTTGCGGATGACGCTTTCCAATGTCTGCGGCGTTCCGTCAAGCTTCACGTGCGGGAAGATCTCGCGACGGTCAAAGTTCTCCAACGGATCGTGCGGGGCATCCGCGTCGAAATGCAGAGCCGGTCCGGTGACCATATGGAAGATGCGGCTGAAGTCGAGATTCTTGGACTTGTAAAAGTCGATCGCCTTGTTGACCTGGAGCAAGTCGCTGCGTCCGCACGCTTCGTCGAGAGAGCGCAGCCCGAGCCGGGCGAGCAGTTCGCGCGTCTCCTGCGCAAGGAAGCGCATGAAGTTGACGATGTATTCCGGCTTTCCTGCGAAGCGCTTGCGCAACTCCGGATCCTGCGTTGCTACGCCGACCGGGCAGGTGTTGCTGTGACACTGGCGCATCATGACGCATCCGAGGCAGACGAGCACGGTCGTCGCGAAGCCGAATTCCTCTGCTCCGAGCAGTGCGGCGACGACGATGTCGCGTCCGGTCTTCATCTGTCCGTCCACCTGAATCTTGATGCGGTCGCGCAAACGATTCAGAACCAGGGTCTGCTGCGTTTCAACGAGTCCAAGCTCCCACGGAAGTCCCGCGTGCTTGATGCTCGTCAGGGGACTTGCGCCCGTGCCGCCATCGTGACCGGAGATCAGGACGACGTCGGAATGCGCCTTGGCGACGCCTGCCGCGACCGTGCCGACGCCGACTTCCGAAACCAGCTTCACGGAGATTCGCGCCGACGGATTCGCGCATCGCAGGTCGAAGATCAGCTGAGCAAGGTCTTCGATGGAGTAGATGTCATGATGAGGCGGCGGCGAAATCAGCGTGACGCCAGGCGTGGAGTGCCGGATCTTTGCAACGAATTCGTTGACCTTGTGTCCAGGGAGCTGTCCGCCTTCGCCCGGCTTCGCGCCTTGCGCCATCTTGATCTGAATGTCGCGCGCGTTGCGCAGATAGTGGATCGTGACGCCGAAACGTCCGGATGCGACCTGTTTGATGGCGCTGCACTTGTTCGTGCCGAAGCGTTCCGCGTTTTCGCCTCCTTCTCCTGAGTTGCTCATGGCGTCGATGCTGTTCATCGCGATTGCAATGGCCTCATGCGCTTCCGGGCTGATCGAGCCGAGACTCATGGCGCCCGTTACGAAGCGGCGCATGATCGATTCGACGCTTTCCACTTCGTCGATGGGAATCGGGGTCGTGTCGACGAATTCGAAGAGACCTCGCAGGGTGCAGAGATGGTGCGCCTGATCGTCGATCATGCGGGAATATTCCTTGAAACGCTCGTAGTCGCCGGTCTGCACCGCCTGCCGGAACGCCGCAAGCGAATCCGGCGTCCAAAGATGCTGTTCGCCGTTCTTGCGGAATTTGTAGACGCCTCCGTCGGGCAGAAGCGGCGAGACGGATTCCCGCGCGGCCTTGGCGCGCGCGTTCGCTTCTCCGGCGATTTCATCGAAGCCGATGCCGCCGATTCGACTTGCCGTTCCAGGGAAGAAGGCGTCGATCAGGTTGGAATTGAGACCGATCGCTTCGAAAATCTGTCCGGAACGATAGCTGCGCAACGTGGAGATGCCCATTTTGGACATGATCTTGAGAAGCCCTTTGTCCACGGCGTGGATGTAATTGCCCGCCGCAACGTTCGGAGAGATGGCAAGCTTTCCGGCGGCGCAAAGGTCGGAGACCGTTTGAAGCGCAAGATATGGATTGATCGCCGTCGCGCCATATCCGATCAGAAGCGCGAAATGCATGATCTCCCGCACTTCGCCGGATTCGACGATCAGCCCGGTCTCGGGACGGAGACCGGCTGCGGTGAGCGCGCGGTTGACCGCGGACGTCGCCAGCAGAGACGGAATCGCGGCTTCGTTCGGGCCAAGATAGCGATCGGAAAGAATCAGGATTTTGGCTGCATCGTCGCGAACGGCGGAGATGGCCGCACGTTCCAGATTGGAAATCGCGTGAAGGAGAGCATCTCCGTCGCCGTCGGCAGGGAATCCGATCGAAAGAGTTTTTGTCGAAAAGCCTTTCACATCCAGATCCCGAATGCGATTCAGCTCGTCGTCGGTGAGCACGGGACGCGTAAGCATGATGAGACGCGCGTATTCCGGACCTTCCGAAAGGATGTTGCCGTGATTGCCGATGTAGGTTCTCAAGCTCATGACGAGCTCCTCGCGGATGGGGTCGATCGGAGGATTCGTCACCTGAGCGAACAGCTGCTTGAAATAATTGAAGAGCAACTGGGGCTTTTCCGAAAGAACGGCGAGCGCAGCGTCGTTGCCCATGGAGCCGGTGGGCTCCTTCCCGCTTTCCGCCATCGGTTGGATCAGGATTTCAATGTCTTCTCTGCTATATCCGAAAAACTTCTGCTTGAGAAGAAGATCGTCGCTGGGATCGGCGGACGTGATTTCCTGAAAGAGGCCGCTGACGTTGAGACGGTTTTCCTTGACCCAGCGACGGTAGGGACGCCGCCGCGCCGCACGGCTTTTGATTTCCGCGTCGTCCAGAATACGATGGTTTTCAAGATCGAGATAGATGATTTCGCCCGGCTTCAGACGGCCTTTGCGCACGACGTGCGAGTTTTCCAAATCAAGCACGCCTGTTTCCGATGCGAGCACGAACGTGCCGTCGTCGCAAAGCGTATAACGGGCAGGACGCAGTCCGTTGCGGTCGAGAATCGCGCCTGCGTTGACGCCGTCGGAGAAGGCGACCGTCGCAGGACCGTCCCACGGCTCCATAAGGGCGGAGTGGTATTCGAAGAAGGCGCGTACGTCCGTGCCCATGTAGTACTTTTTGCCCCACGCCTGCGGGATGAGCATCAGCATGGCGTGGCAGAGGTCGCGTCCGGAGGCGG
>CAZAAM010000007.1:0-23938 GCA_964483055.1 uncultured Victivallales bacterium | reverse complement strand
GACGTCAACGCCGTCAATGAAGTTCTGGCTCCGTATGCGAAGGAGGCCGACGTGGTCGTCAACTTCGCCGTGATGCCGCAGGCGACCGCGCGAAGCGGCAAGGGGTCTTTGGAAATCTTCGCCGACACGGCGCATCCTGTTTCAATGTTCCTGTATTTCCCCAGCGGACTCAACAAACAGACGCTCCCGTTCCTGAAGCAGGGGCTGATCGCCGGAGCGATTCTGCATCGGATCGGCGCGAAGGTTTTGGACGACAAGTCCGACAATCCGCTCGACGCATTCAATGCGAGATGCCGGATTCTGACGAAGGACAATCTCGAGGCTTTCTTGCGCGAGAATCCGAAAGCGTTCTGACGATCCATCCGGATCATCGGATGCGCCGAATCCAACTGTTGAACCCTATTGCATTCATTGCAGACAAGGTCTTTTTATGTCCAAGCAAGACGATTTGAACGCCGCCGTGAGGCGTTTCACGCCCCGCGCGCGGCAAACCATGATTCTCGCCCAAAAGGAAGCGGAACGCATGAACAGCGACTGCGTCACTGTGGAATGCCTTCTGCTCGGACTGCTTTCCCTTGACGAGGGCGTGGCCGTCGAAGCGCTGCGCGGCCTCGGCGTTGACTTCGAACATCTTCAGTCCGAGCTGGAAAAGAAGAGCGAGCCAGCGCGGGACACCTGTCAGAAAGGCTCGATTCCGTTCTCCTCCCAGCTGATCCGCGTAGTTCTGCTCGCGCAGAACGAATCCCGATCCATGAATTGCAACTACATCGGGACGGAACATCTTCTGCTCGCCATTCTGAGCGATGCGCAAAGTTCCGCCGCATCCCTGCTCCGCACGCAGAACGTGACGCAGGAAAAGGCGCGCAAGCGGATTCTCGCCGCATTGGATCCGAACTACGTGCCGGATGCCGACGAGACCGATGCCGAACGCATGCAGGACGATTCCCAGATCTCCGACGAAACCAACCTCCCGGCGCTGACGGCGTTCGGACGCGATCTGACCGCGCTCGCCAAAGCCGGCAGTCTCGATCCCGTGATCGGCCGCCATGACGAGATTGAGCGCGTCATTCAGATTCTCTGCCGCCGTACGAAGAACAATCCGGCGCTCATAGGCGAAGCGGGCGTCGGGAAGACCGCCATTGTCGAGGGCCTCGCGGAGAAGATCGCCGCGGGAGACGTTCCGGACATTCTGCGCAACAAGCGTCTTTTCGCCCTGGATCTGCCCCTGCTGGTCGCCGGAACGAAGTACCGCGGCCAATTCGAAGAGCGCATCAAGACGCTGATCGATGAAGTGCGAACCTCCAAGCGCGTAATTCTCTTCATCGACGAACTGCACACGCTGGTCGGAGCCGGCGGCGCGGAGGGCGCCATGGATGCGGCCAACATCATCAAGCCGGCGCTTGCGCGCGGAGAACTGCAATGCATCGGCGCTACGACTCTGGACGAATATCGCAAGGGCATCGAAAAAGACTCCGCGCTGGAGCGCCGCTTCCAGTCGGTCATTGTCGATCCCCCGAACATCCCGGATGCGATCCGGATTCTCAAGGGGCTTGCGCCCGCCTATGAAAAGCATCACGGCGTTCGTTACGACGAGGACGCCATCGAGGCGGCGGTGCGTCTTTCGGACCGCTATGTGAACGGCCGCTTCCTGCCGGACAAGGCGATCGATCTGATGGACGAAGCCGGGGCTCGCATTCGCATCGCGCACGCGCCGAAGCCGCCGGACGTCCACGATATCGAGGACGAGCTGGAATCCCTCGCACGAAAGAAGGAGCAGGCGATCGGCGACCAACGGTTCGAAGATGCCGCATCCTTGCGCAATCAGGAGCGGATTCTGCGCAACCGACTGGATGCCAAAATGCGCGAATGGTCTGCGTCGCAGAAGGAGAATCTGCCTCGCGTGACCCGCGAGGACATCGCCTTCGTGCTTTCCAGGCTTTCCCGGATTCCGCTGGAGCAGCTGGAGGATTCCGAGTCGCTGCGACTGCTCCATTTGGAAGACGAAATCGGCAAGAGCGTGGTCGGACAGGAGGAGGCTGTACGGAGCATCGCCCGCGCCCTGCGGCGCGCTCGCGCGAATCTGAAGGATCCGAATCGTCCGATCGGTTCGTTCATTTTCCTCGGGCCGACGGGAGTCGGAAAGACGCTTCTTGCGAAGTCCCTGGCTGAATTCATGTTCGGCGACAAGGACGCGCTGATTCAGATCGACATGTCCGAATTCATGGAAAAATTCAACGTGAGCCGCCTCGTAGGGTCGCCTCCGGGCTACGTCGGACACGAGGAAGGCGGCGAGCTGACGGAGCGCGTCCGACGCCGCCCCTATTGCGTCGTGCTGTTCGACGAAATTGAAAAGGCGCATCCGGACGTGACGCACATGCTCCTGCAAATCATGGAGGAGGGGCGTCTGACCGATACGATCGGCCGCACCATCGACTTCCGCAACACAGTCGTCGTCATGACGGCGAACGTCGGCGCGGACGCCGTAGCAAACGGCGCGCCGCTGGGGTTCACCGCTGGAACGCCGGGAGACGCCGGCGAATATGCCGCGCTTCGCGACAAGCTTGTTTCCGCCGCGAAGAAGTTCTTCAAGCCGGAGTTCTTGAACCGCGTGGACGAGCTGATCGTCTTCCGCCGTCTGGAGCAGTCGGATTTGCAACGGATCGTCCGCATCGAACTCGACAAGCTCAGAGAGCGTTTGCTTGAACAGGGCAAGGATCTGATTGTGGACGATGACGTCGTTCGCCGCATTCTTGCAGACGGGTATCGCCCGGAGTACGGCGCCCGGCCGTTGCGACGCGCGATCGCCGCCTGCATCGAAGATCCGCTTGCGGAAGAAATTCTGCGCGGAAGCTTCCGCGGGAGTTCCTGCATTCATGCCGTTTTGGAAGACGGCCGCATCGTTTTTCGAAGTGAAAGCACGGATTCGGAGGCGCATTGAAATGCCGGAAATGCTGGAAGTCATAGATGAAAACGGCGCCGTGATCGGACTTGCTCCGCGCGCGCGCTGTCACGGGGATCCGTCGCTTCTGCACCGGAGCGTGCATGTGGTCGTGTTTCATCCGGACGGACGCCTTCTGCTTCAGAAGCGGAGCATGAGCAAGGACATCCAGCCAGGCAAATGGGATACCGCAGTGGGCGGGCATCTCGATCCGGGCGAGAACTACGAAGCCGCCGCGCGTCGGGAAATGCGCGAAGAGCTCGGAATCGCCGAACCGCTTCCATTAGAATTGCTTTTCGACTCGAAAATCCGCAATTCCATTGAATCGGAGAATATTCGAGTCTTTCGCGCGACGACGCCCGGTCCGTTCCGCATTCAGACGTCGGAGCTGGACGAAGTTCGCTTTTTCACTCGCGAGGAGCTGGAGGCAGGACGTGATCGCGACGATTTCACTCCTTCCTTGCAAGCCGAGCTTGCGCGTCTGCTTTCCATGCGGGAGCTTTGGCGCAAATGACTCCGGACGCGGTCTCACCGGGCCGGCTTGTCTGGCGGCGATTCCGTTCCGAAGCGACGGCGGTCGGCGGGCTTGCGGTCGTGATTCTTCTTTTTGCGATCGCGATCTTTGCGCCTTTTCTCGTGAATGGGCGTCCATGGCTGGTTGCGGGCGACGTCGGCGTCTTCAGCCCGGCGTTGCGCGACTTCTTTGCTCCGGACGCGCAGGAGAGGTTCGTCGAAACGATGTTCAACTGGCTGGCGTTGTGCGTTCCGCTTTGCGCATTGGCTGCTTTGCTTTTCCGCAAGAGGAGGCGCGCGCTCCGTGTCGTTCTCCCCTGCATCCTTCTTTTGGGGGCGTTGCCGTTCTGCTGCTTGCAAAGCCGCCTGGACGTTCGGAACTGGCGCGCCTTCGCGCAGGAGAATCCGAACGTTCTCTGCGTGTTCGCGCCGGTTCCCTACGGACCGTATGAAACGACGGCCGACGTTCATGCCGGAGCTTCGCGCGAGCATTGGCTTGGCACGGATCAGGTGGGACGAGACGTTCTTGCGCGCATGGTCTATGGGACGCGCGTTTCGCTGGCGGTCGGCGTTCTTGCAACGACGATCTCTCTGGCGATCGGAGCGACGCTCGGACTGCTTTCCGGGTATCGCGGCGGACGACTGGATCTTTTCGTTCAACGTTTGGTGGAGATCGTCATCTGCTTTCCGACGTTCCTTCTGCTTTTGATTCTTATGACGATCATGCTGGACTACGGCATTCGTCAGTCGATACTTCTCGTAATCCTTGTGATCGGATTCACCGGCTGGCCGGGGCTTTCCCGTCTGGTGCGAGGAGAAACGCTCAAGCAACGTCAGATGGCGTACATTCAGAGCTGCGAGAGTCTTGGCGTTCCGACAGCGACGATACTCTTCCGGCATCTGCTTCCGAACGTATCGGGTCCGATTTTCGTTTCGTTCGCCTTCAGCATTGCGGGCGCGATTCTGGCGGAGAACAGCCTGAGCTTTCTCGGCTTTGGCGTGCAGGATCCGACCGCGAGCTGGGGCGAGCTTCTGCGACAGGCGTTTGCCGATCCGCTGAGCTATTGGAATCTTCTTCTTTGGCCCGGTCTTGCAATCTTTTGCAGCGTGACCGCGTTCAACTTTATTGCAGACGGCATCCGGAAGGCTATCGATCTGCGGCTTTGATTCATGACTGCGTAAAATAACAGAAGCAAAGGAGCGAAATTATCATGAAGGTTCGATTCAGAATGGATCCGGAGGCGCGCGATCTTGCGCCGAAGAAGGCGCATCCCGACGATGCTGCATGGGATTTGCGAAGCCGCGTCGATGCGGTTGCGCCGCAAGGACGAACGACGCTCGTCCCCACCGGACTGTTTTTGGAGCTTCCGATCGGTTATGAGGCGCAGATCCGACCGCGGAGCGGACTTGCGCTCAAGCGCGCGATCATGCTCCCGAATTCTCCCGGCACGATAGACGCCGGCTATCGGGGCGAAGTATGCGTCATTCTGTTCAATGCGGGCGCGGAGCCGTTCCAAATCCGGCGCGGCGATCGCATCGCGCAGATGACGATTGCGAAGCTTCCGGAAATCGAACTGGAGGAGAGCGATGAACTTTCCGAGACCGGCCGCGGCGCGGGCGGCTTCGGATCGACCGGCGTTCGCTGAACGGGACGTCTCTTCCTGTTCCGTCTAGGACAGGATGCGAAAAAGGCCCGAACGGAAATTTCGTTCGAGCTTTTTTCTTTTCAGCGCGAAAGACGCCGGAATCGTTTCTGCGAATCGCGTCAATGATTCAATGCGGAATATGCCAGACGAGAGCAGATTTCCGGCGCGGACATGCCGGCGGCGGCGGCGGCCTGCGGAAGAAGACTGCTCATGGTGAATCCCGGCAGCGCGTTGCCTTCCAGCATGTATGCGGCGTTGTCGCCTTCGCGGATGATGCAGTCGACGCGGATGAGAATGTCGTTTCCAACGGCGCGCGCGTAAGCCAAAGCAGCTTCGGCGGCTTTCTTCTGGACGTCTTCCGGGATGCTTTTCGGCGGGCAGAGATACTGCGTTTCGCCGTGAGCGTGCGTGTATTTCGCATCGTAGTCATACAGCTTGCCGGGGTAGCGGATTTCAATCATCGGAAGGGTCTGTCCGAGAAGGATTCCGATGGTCGCTTCCGTGCCGCGAATGTATTCCTCCACAAGGATCGTCCGTCCGTAGTCGAGCGCTTTCCGAAGAGCCGGAATCCATTCCTCCGGCGATTCCACAGGCGCGAGCCCGAAGGTGGAGCCTTCGGAATTCGGTTTGACGATCAGCGGGAATTTGAGATGCGGGGGAACGGGGGCGCGCAGATCGTCGACGACGGCATAGGCCGGATTAAGCACGCCGATGCGGTTCATGATCTGCTTGGATGAGAACTTGTCCATGATGAGACGGCAGGCATGGGAGGAGGGGCCGACGAAGGGGATTCCTTCCTTTTCAAGAAGCTCTTGAATGCGTCCGTCTTCGCCGAAGCCGCCGTGCAGGACCGGGAAGACGACGTCCGCGCGGCGCATGGCGTCTGTGACTTCGAGTTTCCGGATGTCGTATTCCTCGACATGATGTCCGGCTTCGCGCAGGGCGTTTGCGACATTCTCGGCGGACAGCAGGGAGATTTCGCGTTCCGCGCTGGTTCCGCCCTTAAGCAGCAGAATATTCAGCGGACGCGGCGTCGAGGCGTCCTCCGGCATGGTTTGATTCGCATTCATCGTGACAATCCTCGTTTCTGGTTGCAATAAGATTTTCGTTTCGTCCCATGCGATGCGGCGCATGGCGGAGATCAGATCCAGACAGTCGCGCGCCGGCGCCGGACCGACCGCACGATTGACGATCCAGTTCGCGTGTTCCTGCGCGACTTCGAAAGCGCCGCGGCGGAGACCTTTTGCGCCCGCCCGTTCCAGAATGCGTCCCGCAGGAAGATTGGGCGACGGATTCCGGAAGACGGATCCGGCGCTTCTTCCTTTCGGCGACCGGGCGCGCCGGAGGCGTTCTTCTTCAATGGCGTCGCGCTCCTTTTCAACGTCGACCGGCTGAAAGCGAAAACGAGCGGAGAGAACCATGGAGCGAAGCGGCAGGCTCGTTGAGCGGTATCCCCATTGGAAGGAATCCTTCGGCTCAAGACGCGTTTCGCCCGTCTCCAAATCCAAAAGCAGCAGCTCCGTTAGGAAATCGGAAATCTCCTTCCCGCAAGCGCCCGCATTCATGCGAATCGCGCCGCCGACGGATCCGGGAATGCCGGAGAGAGCCGCGGCGCCGCCGAATCCTCTTTGAAGAGCCGTCTGAAAGAGCTTCGGCAGCGGACAGCCGGCTTCCACAAGAAAATCGCCTTCGCCTTCGTCGCGTATCGCTCCGGAAAGTTGCAGAAAAACCGTTCGGCCGAGGGATTCGTCAGAACCGATCAGATTCGTTCCGGCTCCGAGCGGCAGGACAGTCCATCCGCCCTCCCGCGCAAGGCGGACGAAGGCAGGCGCGCTTTCCGGCGAAGCCTTCGCCAGACAAAAGAACGCAGTCCCGGCGCCCATGGAGGAATGATCCTTCCACGATGCATCCGGGACGAAGAAGAGATCGGACGCGACGGCGCGCGCCCGATCAATCAGTTCACTTCTTGTAAACCTGCTTGGGATCAAAGACCCGCTCTCCCACGATTTGGAGTTCGCCATCGACGAGCTTGCGGAAGAAGCAGGAGCGATAGCCTTCATGGCAGGCGGCGCCGCCGATCTGTTCCACTTTGAAGACAACGGTGTCTTCGTCGCAGTCGACGAGGATTTCCTTGACGATCTGGACGTTTCCGGATTCCTCGCCCTTGCGCCAAAGCTTGGAGCGGGAGCGAGACCAGTAGGTGGCGCGTCCGGTCTTCAACGTTTCCTCCCAGGATTCAGGATTGATATAGGCGAGCATAAGCACGTCGCCGGTCTTCCAGTCCTGGGCAATGGCGGGAATCAGTCCGCCGCATTTTTCAAAATTGAGTTTCATAGCGCTTCGTTTCTTTCTTTGCAAGCGTTTGCGTGGCGATCTCGGTTCATTTCAGAAGCTGAATGTCATCGGAGGAAGCCGGAGCGGACTGCTCGGCCGCCTTTGCGGCTGCGGGATCGGAAACTTCCGGATTCTCCGGAGGCTCTTCTACGATTCCCTCCGCAACCTGTACGGATTCGATCATGTCCTCGGTCTGTTCCGTCGTCGCGGCTTCGCCGTTCGCAAGCGCTTCGTTGCGCCTGTGAGCTTCGATCTGCTCTTCCTTGGAATCAAGCAGGGCGATGCAGAAGCTGAACTGCTTGCACTGCTCGTTCGGGGCGGTCTGCGAGAAGCGAACCGGATCGCCGGGCATGATTTCGCGAATCTGGAACGGAAGCGGCTTGTCGAGCTTCACAAGCTTGCCGTCCGCATCGAACCAAAGGAAGCGATAGACAGTTCGGTAGGGGATGTCGCCGCAGAAAGCCCAGGCAAGAACATTCTGTTCCGCGGTCCATCCGAAGACGCGTCCGACGAGAAATCCGTTCTCGTCGATTTCACTCTCCATGGAGTCGAACTGGAAGATCTTCGCGAAGTCCGGGCTGACGTAGAAAAGGCCCGGCTTGAGGGATTCCTCTCCGGCGCTCGCCGCAGAATAGTCGCGACCGAGCATCGCGCGTATTTCATCGTTGGGAGTGGAAACGAAATGCTCGTCCATCGCAGGCTGGATAGTGGAGGCGCAGGCCGCGCAGAACCAGACGGCGCCTGCCGCGCAGACGCCGGACAACAGAAGCTTCCGTACATTTTTCATGATTGAGAGATCCTTTCGAAATGTTTGGGAACGACAATGGTTACAAATTGCAATTCTCGTAGCGGTTCCCGACGTAGATCTGACGCGGACGGACGATTTTCGTATTGTGTCCGATCATCTCGCGCCAGTGGGCGATCCAGCCGGGAAGCCGCGCCAAGGCGAACATGACGGTGAACATGTTTTCCGGGATGCCGATCGCGCGGTACAGAATGCCGGAATAGAAGTCGACGTTGGGATACAGGTGGCGGGAGGCGAAGTAATCATCCTGGAGCGCGGCCTGTTCGACTTCGTAGGCGACCTGAAGCAAGGGATCGTTTATGCGATTCTTCTGGAAGAATCTGTCGCATTCGGCCTTGATGATCTTCGCACGGGGATCGAACGTCTTGTAGATGCGATGTCCGAAGCCCATGAGGCGAGTCGGATCGTTCGCATTCTTCGCGCGGTCGAAGTAGCGCTTGACGCTGCCTTCGCGCTCGATTTGACGGAGCATGTCGACGACGGCCTGGTTAGCTCCGCCATGAAGCGGACCGGAGAGCGCCGAGATTCCTGCGGAAATCGTCGCATAAAGATTGACTTGCGCGCTGCCGATGGTGCGAACGGTCGTGGTGGAGCAGTTCTGCTCGTGATCGGCGTGCAGGATCAGCAGTACGTTCAGAAGGCGGACGACGCTTTCATCGATCTGGTACGGATTGACCGGCGAATGGAACATCATGTTAAGGAAGTTCGCACAGTAGGAAAGGTCGCTCCGCGGATAGACGATCGGTTCGCCGATGCTCTTCTTGTAGGCGAAGGCGGAAATGGTGCGAACTGTCGAGATCAAACGCGCGCTGCACAGGTCGATGTCCTCTCGCAGGCTGATGGAGTCCACGTTCGGATAGAACATGGCGAGCGCGTTGATCATGGTGGAGAGAAGATGCATCGGAGGAGCGCCGCTTGGAGAAAGATCGAAGAAGTGGCGCATGTCTTCATGCATCAAGGAGTTCAGATTGAGATGATGAGAGAAGGCCTTGCCTTCTTCCGGAGTCGGGAGCGTGCCGTGACGCAACAGATAGGCGACCTGGATGAAGGAAACGCCCATTTCGATGAGCTTTTCAATCGGAATGCCGCGATAGCAGAGGATGCCATGCTCGCCGTCGACGTAGGTGATGCTGCTGTTGCAGACCGCCGTGTTAAGAAGACTCGGGTCGAACGTCACATAGGAAGTTTCCTTACGCAATTTCGAAATGTCGATTCCCTTTTCGCCTTCCGTCCCGATGATGATGGGGAGCTGGATGCTTTTGTCTTCGACGGTCAAAGTCGCATATTTCTGTTTTTCAGATTCGTTCATGTTCCGAGTTTCCTTTTTTCTTTAACAGCCGTTCGTCGGAAGCTTTCACCCCAGTCTCGTCTCCCCCTTGTAAGGCGAAAGAGCCTTCCTGAAAATGAAATAATTTAGTCCTTTTTTGAGATTTTTCAATTGTTCGTCTTCCCTTTTTTTGTGAAATCGGCAAATCCGTCGCTTGACAACTCCGGGAAAATCGAATATATTCTTCTACGCACTGCCTTTTTTAAAGCAGGAAAGCCATATCGAACCCCCCACAAGAGCAGAACAGGAGCCTCTATCATGATTTGGAGAAATCGCGCCGTATTCGCCGTTTTTGCGGCATTGTTCCTTGTCCCTCTGATCGCATTCGCCGCGGAAAATAAAGGAAAGCGCATTAAGAATCCGTGGGAAGGCGATTGGAAGCGCATTCGCGCCTTGGAGGAAAAGCTGAATGATTCCGATCTCAATGAAAAGAAGGCCGCGGGGCTTTCCGAAAAGATCGAACGCTATAAGGACAGGATCAAGGATAAGTACGAGAAGAAGATCTATGAACTGCAGAAGAAGCGCGACAAGTATCAAGAAGAGCTCAACAACAAGAAAGGCGATCGCGAAAGAAAGAAGGCGCAAGGCATTGTTGACGAGATGAATCGTCAGATTGAAATTTACCGGATGTTCAGCGAGGGCGAAAACCCGTATGCGGACGAGGACGCCGCGGCCGAGGCGGAGAAGGAGAAGAACGAGAGCGCGGCCGATTCATCCGACGACGAGGAGCAGGTCAAGGAGAAGAAGAGCCAGAAGAAGAACGCTCCGAAGAAGACCAGGAACAAGAATCAAAAGAAAGATGCAGACGACGAGGAATGAGGCGGACGCAGGAACGCGTCCCGCCGCATCGGTCGGAAATGGAAGAACCCGGAGAGATCCGGGTTCTTTTTTTGCAGCGGCGAATCGTCTGCGCGCGCCGTGCAAAGTCGCTCCGGCTCGCATCGAGCTTCATTCGGAAAAAGGAAGACGTCAGGAGAGGCGTTTCAGCGCCTTCTGCCCGATGTCCTTGCGGAACTGCATCCCTTCCCAGGAAACATGGCCTGCTGCGGCGTAGGCGTTGCGGATTGCCTGCGGGATGTCCGCTCCCGATGCGGAAACGACGAGAACGCGTCCGCCATTGTTGACGATGACGCCGTCGCGCTCCGCCGTTCCGGCGTGAAAGACAATCGCTCCGTCCTTTTCCGCTTCCTTGATGCCGGAGATCGGGAAGCCTTTCTGCAAATTCGAGGAGGGGTATCCGCCGGATGCGAGCACGACGCAGACGCAGGGCGAAGGATCCCAGACGAGTTTCGCTTCCGCGAGACGCCCGTTCGCAGTCTTCCACGCGACGTCGGCGAAACTGGACTTGAGGCGCGGCAGGACCGCTTCCGTTTCAGGGTCGCCGAAGCGGACGTTGAATTCCAGAACCTTGACGCCGTTGTCCGTAAGCATGATTCCCGCATAGATGAGTCCGCGATAGTCAAGCTTCTCCTGTCGGATTCCGCTCAGGAACGGGGCGAGGACCTTTTCCTCCACTTCGCGCATCGCGGCATCCGTGACGACGGGCGCGGGGGAATAGGCGCCCATGCCGCCGGTGTTCGGACCGCGATCGCCGTCGAGCTGACGCTTGTGATCCTGCGAACTGGCAAGGGCAAGGATGGATTCTCCGTCGACCAAGGCGAGAATGGACGCTTCTTCGCCGCGGAGCAGCTCTTCGACGACAACCTTCGCTCCAGCCGAACCGAATGCGCCGTCAAAGCATTCGCGGACGGCGTCGAGAGCCTGTTCGCGCGATTCAGCGACTGTGACGCCCTTCCCGGCGGCGAGTCCGTCCGCCTTGACGACCACGGAACGACCATTGTCGTATTCGGCGTTCACGTAGGCGAGCGCATCGCCGGAATTTGAAAAGGAGCGATAACGAGCGGTCGGGATGCCGTATTTTTCCATGAAGCGCTTGGAAAAATCCTTGCTGCCTTCCAGTTGCGCGGCCGCCTTCGAGGGGCCGAAGACGGCAATCCCTTTGGCGCGGAAGAGATCGGCGGCGCCGTCGCAGAGCGGAGCCTCCGGACCGACGACGACGAGCGAGACGCCATGTTCAAGCGCGAAGTCGACCGCCGCGTTCCAATCATTGGCGGGGAGCTTCGGGCAGACTGCGATTTCAGCGATGCCTGGATTTCCGGGAATGCAGAAAAGGGTTTCCGTTTCCGGGCTTTTCTTCAGCGCGAGGCAGATTGCATGTTCGCGGCCGCCGCCGCCGAGTACGAGGATGTTCATCATGTTGTTATAGCCTCCATGAGGGGAATGTGATTTCAGATTCGATTCAGTCCAGAAACAAGCTTTCCGCGATCGGCTCCAGTTCGGGGGCGATGTCCACGGCAATTCGCGCCAGACGCTTGGATTCCTTATAGTTTCCGTACCAGTCCGCCAGGATCGCGGCGCGCAGCAGATCGTCGGCCGCCGCGCGGTTCTTTTCATAATTGCTGGCGCCGGGCTTTTTGACCTTCGCCTTAAGCTGAAGCCGGGCATGGAATTCCATAATATGGGAAAGCGTGTCGGGCGTGAGGCGCTCCCAGGAGTAGGCGATGCGGTCGTTGGATCCATTCGCCTGAAAAAGAATGCCGTCCTTGCCTGCGGAAACGATGCGTCCCGTTCGGGCGAGCGGAGCGACTCCGTCGCCCTTGCGCTTGATCTTGATTTTGCCCGTATAGGGACGCTTGGAAAGATTCTTTGCGATCATGGCGCGGATGTCGCCGAGAAGTTCCAGCCGCTTTTTCTCTCTCGCCCGAGGCTTTGTCAGGGCGATTTCTTCGACATACTTCTTTACGGCCGGAGAGCTCAAATTGAAGTCCGCCGGGCGCGGACGCTTCGAAAACTGCCGTTCGTGGGATTCCTCGAGAATCTCAGCAGTCAGATCCGGAATGCTTGCGGCGGTGCGGGAGTCGTCCTTTTTTCGATGTTCAACCCTGGCGACGCCGAACGGCGTGTATTCGCCGGAAGGCGTCGCTTCGTCGTTCGTCGTGGAAATGGCGGCGGGCTCGTCTTCCTTCGCATCGTCGGACGACGTCTTGGGAGGAAGAACAACGACCTCTTTCGCGGGCGGCGCGCTTGCCGAGCCGGATGGCTTCTCCTTTTTTCCGCAAGATACGGCGCAGAGGAGAAGCATGGCTGTCAAGGTTGAAAAAAGCAAGAGATCGGATCGCATCATCATCGTCGCATGTCCTTATCTGAAATCGGAACCGTCAGGTGTTTTTCGTTAATATACAACGTTTTCATGCAATGGCAAGCCGCAAACGCGGGAAGAAGGCGCGTCAGGCGGAGACGCCGGCGCGGGGGACGTTCAATTTTCGCGATCCGCACGGACGCGAGGATCGACCCAGGCATATGCGAGATCCGTCAACAGATTGATGAAGATGAAGAGGATCGCGCTGAGCAGGACGAGCGCCTTAAGCATGCCGAGATCGGAATCGTTGAGCGCATTGATCCCTGCGAAGCCGAGTCCGGGGATGCCGAAGAAGCTCTCCAAAAGCAGGCTTCCGGTGAAAAGGAAAGGCAGCACGGTCGCCGCGCGCGTAATGATCGGAACCATCGCGTTCTTCAACAGATGCACGCAATAGATTCGCGCAGGACGAGCGCCTTTCGCCGCGGCCGTCCGCAGGTATTCCTTCCGGATTTCATCCATGAAGACGGTGCGGTAGAAGCGAACGCCGGATCCCGTCCCGGAGACGATTCCGATCAGAACCGGCAGCGCGAGACAGCGGGGGGAGCCCCAGCCCCAGACAGGAAACCAATTGAGGCGGTAGGCGAGGAACCATTGTCCAAGGATGATGAGGACCAGATAGCTGATGCTCATGCCGGCGATGGAGAGGATGGCGACGCCTCGGTCGAGCCACGTATTGCGCCATGCGCATGCGATCATGGCCAGAGCGACGCCGAAGAAGAGTTCGCCCAGAAAGATCGGAATCATCAGCATGATGGACGGCCACATGCCTTCCCAAAGCTTCGCACGAATCGGCTCCCGCGTCTGAAGCGTTCTGCCGAAGTTGAAGAACGAGACGTAGGGGAACGAATCCGTAAAGGCGACCAGCTCCTTGAGCGAATCGAGCGCTTGCGAGTCGAATGCGGACTTCGTCGGACGCTGGAAGACGACGGAACGGACAATAACGCCGGATTCGTCCGCAGGCGCGATGGCGAGCTCTTCGGGGACATCCTCGCCGGAAAGGACGATTTCGCCATCCCGCACGAGCCGTCCGGCGATCTGCGCCGCGCCCGCAGCATCGAGCTTGATGCGGATCTCCTTTTCCTTGCAAGGGAACGCTCGTTGAAAGAGGATGGAATCGCCTCGCTTCAAGACAAGTCCGTCTTCGCCAGGCGACGGAGCGCCGCCGAAACGGACGCCGGGAAAGTTCGAGCGTCCGCCTCGAAAATCCGCCTTTGCATAGAGTTCGGTCGTACGCCAGAAACCGAAGAAGAGGGGTTTGTCGCAGCCGAGCGAATCGCGGAGGCTCTCGATTTCCAACGGCATCGGATTCTTGCCGAGAAGAACGGCGGTCGGATCGCCGGCGGCGACGCGGAAAAGCAAAAAGGTGACGATCAGGATTCCGACGAGAATCCAGACCGAGTAAAGAAGCCGCTTGACGAAATAGGCGCCCATCGGCCGCGCGCTCCGTCAGGGCTTCTTTCCGAATTCGGCCATGACCATTTGGAGGTCGTGCCATGTTTCGCGCTTGCGGGAGGGATCGCGAAGCAGAAACGCCGGATGATATGTTGGCATCGTCTTGATGCCGCAGTAATTCAGCCAATGGCCGCGCATGCGCATGATTCCCTTCATGCCCATCAGGTAAAGAAGCGGGACCGCGCCGAGCAGGACGATGACCTTCGGAGAGACCAGTTCGATCTGCCGTTTCAGATAGGGAAGGCAGGCTGCCGCCTCTTCGTCGTTCGGATTGCGATTTCCGGGCGGACGGCATTTGACGATGTTTGCGATATAGACCTCCGTCTTACGGTCGAACTTCATCGCCGTAATCATCTTGGTCAGGAGCTCGCCCGCGCGTCCGACGAACGGGACGCCCTGCGCATCTTCGTCCGCGCCCGGACCTTCGCCGATGAACATCAGACGGGCTTCGGGATTGCCGTCGCCGAATACGACGTTCGTTCTCGTCTTGCAGAGCTGGCACTTCGTGCATCCCATGGCGGAGTCGTAGAGCTCCCTCCAGTCCGGAGGAATCGCCTGCGCAACGGCTTTCGGCTTCGCCGCAGGACTTTCCGCAAGGATTCGCCTGTGCCGCTCTGCGGGAGAAAAGAATGCGGCGCGCACATCGTCGGGCATGGAGGAGTCCGCGGCGGACGATGCGCGGAGACAATCGATGATTTCGTCGAAGATGTCGGGCTTTGGCATGGGCGATCCCTTGAAACGTCGTTGCGATGAAAAAAACGCATTACCATACCATGGGAGCGGCGCATTTTCAATCGTTCCACGCGTTTTTTCCGCGGCGGATGCGCGACGAGACGCGTTTTCTTTTGCAAAAGCGGGCGGGTGGGAGTATATTGAAGAATAAGAAAAACGACGGTCCGCGTTGTTCGCGCCGCCGGAAGGAATGAGACAGGGAAAGGACAGCGCGGGACACGATGTTTGCAACGGATTCCATCGCCGGATTGAGTCGATTCGGCGTTTCGCGCGCCGCTTTGGCGATCGGGACGTTCGACGGCGTTCATCTCGGACACAGGAAGGTTCTGCGGACGCTGCTGGATCTAAGCCGCGAAAAGCAGGCGGCTCCGGTCGTCATGACGTTCGATCCGCATCCGCGCGCGGTCGTCAGCCCGGAGAACGCGCCGCCGCTTTTGGTTTCGCCGGAGGAAAAGCTCCGATTGTTCGCGGAGTGCGGCATGGCGGCTGCAGTGATCGTACCCTTTTCCAAGAGCTTCGCCGCGCTGTCGGCTCCGGAATTTCTGGAACGCTGTCTGACCGGTCCGACGGAAATCGTCGGGATCTGCGTCGGCGAGACGTGGCGCTTCGGGGTCTATGGAGCGGGAGACGCCGCCTTGCTGCAGGAGGAGTCCGTGCGGCGCGGCTTTGCGTTCCGACCGGTTCCGGAGTTGCGGATCGACGACCGTATAGTCAGCAGCACGTTGATTCGAAATCTGATCCAGGAAGGCCGCGTGCGGGAAGCCGCGCGCTATCTGGGACGCCCGTGCGTTCTGCGCGGAGTCGTGGAACACGGATTCGGCGTCGCAAACGAGGTCCTGAACTGTCCGACGGCGAACCTGACCGTGGAATGCGGCGTGATTCCTGCGAACGGAGTCTATGCGGCGCGCGCTCTCATGAACGGAACGCGGATTCCCGCCATCGCGGCGATCGGAACCTCGCCCACGTTCCAGTCCTATGGACGAAAGAATCTTCTGCGCGTGGAGGCTCATCTGTTTTCCGATGCGATTCCCGACCTCTATGGCGAGCGCATGGAACTGGAGCTGATCGACCGGATTCGGGAAGAACGGGCATTCTCCGGTCCGGAGGAATTGAAGGAGCAGATCGTTTTCGATCTGGCGGAAGCGAAACGGATTCTGGCGAAGTCATGAATGAACTGAATATTCCCGATGGAATGAAGACGCGCTTGTTCGTCATGGAACGGAACGCCCTGAGCGATGCGCCGGCGGCGCTCCGCAAATGCTTTCCCGGAAAACGCCCCTGGCCGGTCGCGGACGGCAATACCTGGGACGCGGCCGGTTCGCGACTGCAGAATATTCTGGAACGGGCGGGAATGAAGCCGCATGAACCGTTCCTGTTTCCTGCGAAGCCGATCCTTCATGCGGAGGAGCGGCTGATTCCTTCGCTTTGCGCCGCAATGCCGAAGGACTGCGTCCCCGTCGCGGTCGGAGGCGGCACGATCAATGATCTGGTCAAGCGCGCGGCGGGCGTCGCCGGAAGGGAATACCTTTGCGTTCCGACGGCCTGCTCGGTCGACGGCTATACCTCCGCCGGAGCCGCGATGAACGTGGACGGCTTTAAGAAGACGATGCCGTGTCCGCCTCCTGCTTGCGTCCTTGCCGACGAGGATGTCATGGCGGCGGCGCCGCCCGAGATGTTCGCTTCCGGATATGCCGATCTCGCTGCGAAGGTTCCTGCCGGAGCTGACTGGATCATCGCCGACGAACTGGGGCTGGAGCCGATCCGGCGCGACGTGTGGGATTTGGTTCAAAAGGACTTGAAGTCATGGCTCGCCAGGCCTGAGGACGTTTCCGGAATTTTCCTTGGCCTGGCGGCGACCGGATATGCCATGCAGCTGCATGGGGAGTCGCGTCCGGCGTCCGGGGCGGAGCATATGTGCTCGCACGTCTGGGAAATGGAAGGGCTTTCCAGGAACGGCGAATTCGTGTCGCATGGATTCAAGGTCGCGATCGGTTCGCTTGCGTCGACGGCGATGATGGAGCGCCTGTTTTCCATGACCGCGGACGAGATCGCGCTCCGCATGCCGCCGGGACCGTCGCGCGCCGACCGGCTGCAAGCAGTCGCGCTCCTTTTGGAACGCGGCGTTTATGGCGTCGGAGCGGAGGAGTCCGCCATGAAAAAGTTCCTGGACGGAGACGCGCTTGCAGAGCGTCGGCGCCGTATTCTCGACCATTGGGAGCCGCTTCGGCGCCGCGTTCTTGCGCAGCTGATTCCATTCGATGAACTGCGAAAGGCGTTTGTTTCGGTCGGGGCGCCGGCGCATCCGCGCGACATTGCGTTGAATGAAGCGCAGTTCCGGCATGGAATCATGACCGCGCAACTGATTCGGACGCGCTATTCGATTCTGGACGTTCTATTCGAGCTTGGTCTTCTGGAAGAAGCGGCGGACGCCGCGACGGAGCGTCTTTTCGACGTTGCAAGCCGGCGTTAAGAGAAAACGCTCGTCCCGAAGTCAGAGATAGAAGAGCTCGATGGAAAGCAGAAAACCGATAAGGATCGTCGTTTCCGCGCATTCGCAGACGGCCTTCGGGACGGACGCGCCGCCCCGGCGGTCGAAGAAGCGCATCGTCTGCTTCTTCCAATAGACGACCGGAAGAAGCGCGCCGGCGAACGGAGGAATCGTCGCGAAGACGGCGCTTGCGACTGGAAGATCTTCCATAATGCCATCGGACGAGAGAAGGTCAATGGCGCCGCGCAAGGTAAGCGGCGCTTCGGATGCGACGAAGATCAGGAAGAACACGAAAAAAACGAAGAGCAGCGCGACGCGCCAGATCCAAATCACGATGACCGGCATTTTGACAATGCGCTTCGAATCCAGGCCGTTGAATGCGTTCGGGAGCAGATCGAGCATGGCGACGCGGGCAAGAACGGGCGTCGTGCAAAGGACGAATCCCAGAAGAATCGTTTCTCCGCCGAGCAGCGCGGCGTGCGCAAACAGCAGATAGACGGTCAGAAACTTCATGCAGACAAGCATGGCCGTGCATCCGGAGGCGGCGAACACGGCGGCGATCCGGCGTCCGGAAAGAACGGCGCGGCGCGTTTCCATGGAGCGGAAGCGGCAGGCGACGGCGGCGCAGGCGCGGCCGAAGCCCTGCAGATTGGCGAAGCCGGAGAGCCAGGCGAGAAGAAAGACGTAGATTCCGGAAGACAGCATGAGCGCGCCCTGAAAATCGGAATATCGCTTGATGCAGAGGAGCGGAACGGCCGTCGCAAGGATTCCGATCAGCAGTCCGGCCAGCGGCTGCAGCGGGGCGGCTTCCGGGCGTTCTGCGAAGTCCTCCCGGAGGAAGCGCGTGCCGACGAGAAGAGCCAGCGGGAACGGGAGCCGGCTTTTCGAATCATGTTCGACCGTGTCGAAATGAGCCTGCGTTTCGGTCTGAAACCGATTCTCAGTCGCCTCGCTTTCCCTTTCGTTCATGAACTCGACTTCCTTTCGTCTTGCGTCACATGACGATGTCGTATTGCACGACGTCGCCGGGGCGCGTGGACGCGCCGGCCCAGATTTTGCGTCCGGGATAGATGGAGGTATGGATTCCGGTGTGAACCCCTTCGCCAAGAATCGCGCCGAACTTTCGGCGTCCGGTGTCGACAAGACGCCCGGCGATCATGGAGCGATGATTCTTGCCGTCATGGCGAAAGTTGGATGTGATCGTTCCGGCTCCGAAGTTGACGTTGCGGCAGACGATGGAGTCTCCGACGTAGGAGAGATGCCCGGCGGCGACGTGGGTCATGAGAATGGAGTTCTTGATTTCAACGGCCTGTCCGATATGGCATTCGTCGCCGATGAAGTTGAATCCGCGCAGATAGCAGTTCGGTCCGATTTTGCAGTTTCTGCCGATTATGGCGACGCCCTCGACGTAGACGCCGGGCAGAATGACGGATCCTTCGCCGAGAATCACGATGCCGTCGAGCGTGGCGCCCTCGCGCACGGTTCCCTGGATGTCGCTCTGAGAGAAGTCGCTGAGAAAGATCTCGTTCACACGGAGCAGATCCCACGGATGACGAATGCGGAAGGAGGTTTCGTCGGCATCCAGGCGAATCGGATTCGACCCGATTCGTTCGACCGCTACGGTTCCGTCTTCGAGCGCGACGGAGAAGGGGCTGTCGATCTGCACGAGCTTGCGAAGCAGATCGGAGGACGGCCAGAAGTCGGCGTCCGCGCGGAGGACGGAATCCTGCTTCAGGACGGGAAGCCAGCGCAGTTCCAGCGTCTTGCGAAGCGTGCCTGCGCCGAGCTCCAGATCGAGCGGCGTGCAGCGACAGGTCAGCGGCTCCAGAAGAGCCGGGTCGCCATGTTCCGTGAGAATCAGCGGATTCTTCATGATTCAATCCTCCAGTTCCTCGCGGATGGCGCGATCGAGCGCGTCATGCCAGCGATGCGCATCGGCTTCCGTCCGCGCCTCCACGAGAGTGCGTATTTTGTTTTCCGTGCCGGAGTAGCGGACGATTGCGCGGCCTTGTCCGTCAAGCGCGGCCTTCGCCTCGTTCCAGACCTTCATGATGCCGGAGCAACGATCCAAAGGGATCTTTTCCCTGACGCGGATGGAATTCTGCAGCTGAGGATATTCCTGCATGAAGTCGGCGAGCTCGGCAAGAGACTTCCCTGTTCGCTTCATGAGCGCCAGCACGTGCAGAGCGCTGATCAGTCCGTCTCCGGTCGTGGAATAGTCAAGGAAGATCATGTGCCCGGACTGTTCTCCGCCGAGATTCAGACCTTTTTCCCGGATTCGTTCGATGACGCAGCGGTCGCCGACATCGGTCCATTCCACGCGGATTCCTTCGCGTTTCAGGGCGTCGGCGAGCCCCATGTTGCTTTGCGTCGTGACGGCGACCGCGCCGTTCTTCAGACGGCCGCGGCGCATGTAGTCGATGGCGCAGAGTCCGATGATTCGGTCGCCGTTGAGAATGCGTCCGCCCGCATCGCAGAAGACGACGCGATCGGCGTCTCCGTCGAGAGCGATGCCGACGTCCGAGCCGGATTCGACGACTTTTGCGGCGAGGCGTTCCGGATGAAGCGCGCCGCATCCGTCGTTGATGTTCAGGCCGTTCGGTTCGGCGGAAAGGACGGCGAGATCGGTTCCAAGCTCCCGGAGGACGGTCGGCGCGACGCTGTACGCGGCTCCATTGGCGCAGTCGAGGACGACCTTCAATCCGGCGAGGGACTGATAGCGGACGGACTGCTTCGCATAGTGGATGTAGCGTCCGCGCGCTTCGCGGATGCGCCACGCCTTGCCGAGTTCGGACGGACCTTTCTTCGCCGGCGACGACGCCATGATTCGGAGCTCCTCTTCGATTTCCGCCTCGATTTCGTCCGGAAGCTTGAATCCGTTGCGGTCGAACAGCTTGATGCCGTTGTCGGAGGCGGGATTGTGGGATGCGGTGATCATGAAGCCGCAATCGGCGCACATGGAGCGCGTGAGGTGGGCGACCGCCGGCGTCGGCATCGGCCCGATTTCATAGACGTCCATGCCCATGCTGATAAGACCGCTTGCAAGAGCCGTTTCCAGCATGTAGCCGGAAATGCGCGTATCCTTTCCGATCACGGCGCGCGGCCGTTCCGCGCCGGAAAGAGGCTCCCAGTTGCGAAGGAAGCGCTTCGCCGCCGCCTTTCCAAGGAGCAATGCGAGCTCCGGCGTCAAAAATTCGTTCGCCTTGCCTCGAACGCCGTCGGTGCCGAACAGTCTGCCCATGTTCCGTTCCGATTCTCCCGATGCGGACGGAGAGCGTCCGCTGTTGCGATTATTGAAGGCTCGTCGCCTTGTTCATCCGTGCGATCCCGTCGAAAGGTTGTCCGAAAAATACTAATGTAATATAAATACGAATCGCTGCGCTTGCAACCTCGTCGATGAAAAATTTCCGTTATTTCCCCGCGGCGGCTTGATATTCATGAATTTCATGCTATAGTTACGACATGAAGCGTATTTTCACGCGGGCCGGTAGCTCAGTCGGTAGAGCATCGCCCTTTTAAGGCGGTGGTCCAGGGTTCGAGTCCCTGCCGGCTCATTTTTTTTCCCGGTTTTCCTTTTTTCTCCGCGCGCGGCTTGATTTTCCTCTTCGATGCGGATATATTCCCGAAACATCGAATCTTACAAGGGAAAGGCATTTCCGAATCATGAGCATGACGCATATCAACGTTCCGCCTGAAAACCATGTGAAAGTCCTTGACGGTCAAGGATGGATCGGCCTGATCGACACGCTCGGATCGGAAACGACGATCGTCAACGCCGCCCGCGTCTCGTTCGGCAAGATTCGCAACGAGATGAACGAGCGCGACGTCAAGCTGCTTTGCTATCTCATCGAGAACAAGCATACGAGTCCCCTGGAGCACATCGTCTTCACGTTCAGCGTTCATTGCCCGCTTTTCGTGCGCAGCCAGTGGCATCGCCATCGCACGTGGAGCTACAACGAAATCTCCCGCCGCTATACGGAGATCGACATGGATTTCTATACGCCGACGAAGCTCCGCATTCAATCGGAGGACAACCGTCAGGCGTCCGTCGCGGCGGACGGCTTCGACGTGGAAGGCGATCTGCGCGAAACGATTCGCCACGCCAACGAGCAGAGCCGCAAGACCTATGAAGCCCTGCTTGCCGCCGGCGTCTGCCGCGAGCAGGCGCGCGGCGTGCTCACTCAGAACATGATGGTCACGTTCTGGGCGACGGTCAACCTTGGAAATCTGCTGCACTTCCTCGAACTGCGGGACAGCAATCATGCGCAATGGGAGATCAGGGAATACGCGAAGGCGATCAAGCATTTGATCAAGCCGATCGTGCCGCACGTGGCGTCCTACTACGAATCGCGCGGGCAGACGTGGTAGGCGCGGAACGGCGCGTCGCCGCGTGAACGCGTCGGCGCAGGAAATTCCTTCGGCGATTTTTCCCGCTTTTCGAAGAAGAGCCTTGTCGGTCGCGCCGAGCGTCAGCTTCGCATGGCGGCGAGCGCGGCGTCGCGGAAGATTTCCGAGACGCTGGGATGCGGGAAGATCGCTTTCGTCAGTTCGCCGCAGGTCATGCGCCGCTGAACGGCGACGGCCATGGTCGCGATGATTTCGGAGGCGGGATCGCCGACCAGGGCTGCGCCGAGAATGACGTCGTTCGGTCCCAGAATCAGCTTCATGACGCCCGCTCCGCCTTCGTTTTCCACAAGATAGCGTCCGGAATGGCGCATGGAAAGCTTGAGTTCGCGCGCGGGAATTCCCTTGTTCGTCGCGCTTGCGAGCGTTTCTCCGACGGAAGCCGCTTCCGGATGCGTATAGAGCACGGAGGGAACGGCGTCATAGGACATGCGCTCTTCTTCGCCCGCGATGTTTGCGACGGCGACTTCCGCTTCACGAAACGCCGTATGGGCGAGCATGGAAGTTCCGTCGACGTCGCCTGCGGCGTAGACGCCCTGCACGGAGGTTCTCATTCGGTCGTCCGTCGGGATCGCGCCGCGCGCATTCGGTTCGAGACCGATCGTTTCCAGCCCGATCCCGTCCGTGTTCGGACGGCGTCCGACGGCGACGAGGAGCTTGCTTCCTGCGAGCGATTCGCGCGTTCCGGAAGAGAGTTCGACGTCCATGCCGCCTTGGGAGACGGCGACGCATTTCGCATTCGTCAGAAAGCGGATTCCGCGCTTTTCCATGTCCCTGCGGAGCAGCGCGGCGAGTTCCGGATCGAGCCCGTTCGCAATTTGGGGAAGGGCTTCGACGACGGTCGTTTCCGACCCTGCGGCGCGAAAATAGGCGGCCATTTCCAATCCGATGACGCCGCCGCCGAGAATCAGCAGGCGCTCCGGTCTTTCGCCGAGGGAAAGAATTTCGCGATTGGTCAGGACGAATCCGGAATCCGCCGCCTCGGCGAGGCCCGGAATCGGCGGAAGAACGGCGCGGGATCCCGTCGCGATCAGAAGATTTCTTCCTTCATGGCGTTCGCCGTTCGCGGCGACAAGGAACAGGCCTTCGTCGGTGCGCCCTTCGATGACCGCGCGGGCGGAAACCGTCTCCGCGCCCGCGTTGCGAAGCAGGGCGGCGACGGCGGCGGTCAGCTGGCGGACGAGCTTGTTTTTGCGGGCAAGAACCGCCGCATGGTTCAGAACCGCGCCGTTCGATTCGACGCCGTATTTCGCGGCGCCGCCCGCGCAGATTTCATAGAGTTTTGCGGAATGCAGAAGGGTTTTCGAGGGAATGCATCCTTCGTTGAGGCAGACGCCGCCCAGGGCGCGCTCTTCGAAGAGAAGGCATTCGAGGCCGCGCGCGGCGGCCTGCCGTGCGGCATGGTATCCGGCGGGACCGCCGCCGAGAATCAACAGATCGTAAGTCATGAACGTGCTTCCTGTGTCGGATTCGGTTCGGCGGGACGCAATATCCTGCGCGGCGGGGATCGATTGTCGCGCCGTCCGACTTCAGGACGGGGCATCGAACTGCGCGCGCGGGAAAAGCCCTTGCCGAACGCGGAGAAAGTTCCCTTCAAGTCCTATGCGAAGACGCGGCGACGCTTCGCCGACGAGCGTCCCGACTCCCTCGCGAATTTCCCGCCCGTTGGAGCGCGCGCGGAAAAAAAGCGACGCTCCAATGAGGAGCGCCGATTGGGACTCCGGCGATATTAGATGTCCGGCATGTCGGATGCGATGTCGTGGTTGTCGTCGTCGCCTGCGCCGGCGCCTTGGCCTGATACGAAGGATCGAACAAGTTCGAACGCCCTGGGCGGTTCATATTCAAAATCAAAGTCTTTTCGAGCCTTCATCGCATCAGCTCCGATTCAAGGTTGAGGTTTCGCAATATTCGCCGTCCGAAAGGGGGGAGAGCATGAACAATGAGATTGCGGCCGCATGCATGCGACGGAGCATTGTCTTCCCGCCCGTTTTTTTATTTCGCTTTACGTTTATGCGTCGTGGACAGCGCCGCCGCCGTCCGAGGCGCCCACGCTGTCCCCTCCAGTCGCGCTGAATACCAAGGATTGAACAAGTTCGAACG
>CAZAAM010000006.1:0-25367 GCA_964483055.1 uncultured Victivallales bacterium | reverse complement strand
ACAGCGGCGGACCAAGGACGTATCTTGCGCAATTAAAATGTCTCGGCGTTTTGTTTGAGGATTCCCAACATCAGATTCTGTACACGCAAGCCGGAGACGAACTTGCAACAGGAAACGCTCCTCTGCCCATTTTGCAGGATCTGTTGCTGAAGCATCAATATCCCAGTTGCTATTCCAATCTCACACAAATCAAGATGAATCCGGGGATTCGTGTCAAGCCGTTCCTTTTTGTCATGAGACTGCTCCGGCACAAAGACATTGCCCGTATGACGGTTCAGGAACTGATGATTCCCGTTGTTTACGGTCATAACACGAACTGTTTCGAACTTTGCGTCGAGAAGATATTGAAACTCCGAAAGACAGACGATATAAAGAGCGTCATCGACAACTATTCAGTCGACCTCTATACGCCCCGCACGAAAGGGAAAGACATTGAATCTCGTCTGCGCGATGTCAAAGACATTGCCAATACGATGAAAAACTGGATGCAGGCCGCCTGTCTTGTTGAATGTGAAGAAAGCAGCGCCGGCATAGAGAATTTTTCAATTGCGCAGTCCGTTCTGAAAAAAGTGGAGGCAGCACTGGCATGCGAAGATCATTTCATCGAATACGAGTCGGAGGAATCCTTTCAACGGAAATATGGATGCCTCCACACCGAAAAGGATACACGAAACCTCCGACCTGTAAAAGAAAAGAGTTTTCCGGAAAGGAACATTATTCTCAGTCGATTTTTTGAATATACGGGGAAAACAATTCCCGATGGGTATCCTGAAGATTTTGTAACGGAGATGAGAGAACGTCTGGGGTTTGCAGAATCTGTAACAAGGCAGGTCATAGAGCCCCATTTAAGCAAGAGTCTGTCGTTCTTTGAATCAACCTATCTGCAATTTGCCACAGGCGGTACGAAGACAGCACTTTCCTTTGAAAATGCAACCGCGCAGATTCTGTCTTCAAAGCTGAAGTTCAAAACTCAGCCGACAGGTCAGTTGAAGCGTTCTGGCAAGGGGGGATATTCCGATATTTTTGTTATCGCGCGGGATAATGTCCATTGCGGGATCATTGACTGTAAAGCGTCTACGAACTATCGGCTCTCGAGCGATGATTACTATAAGATGCAGGCGAACTATATTCCGCACTATCGGGAATTGACAAATGGCGTTCCCCTCAAACTGGAATTCTGCTCTTACGTTGCCGGAGGGTTCGGCAATATAACCTCATCGCTGAAGAAATTGACAGCAGAAACGGGAATCGGAGCTTCTGCATTGCCCGCCTTCGAGCTCCTTCGGCTAGCCCAGATCGAGGAGGTGGGAAGCAAACAGCCATCGGTAATGAATGCGTTGAAGGCGAACAAGGTGCTGACGCTTGCTGATTTTAAGATCAATGGATGATGTCTGAAATGGATTCCCTTACGAAAGAAAAACGAAGCTGGAACATGAGCCGGATTCGATCGAATGACACTGCACCGGAACTCTTGGTGCGCTCGTTTCTCTTTCGGCATGGATTCCGCTTCCGGCTTCATGTCAAAAATCTGCCTGGACATCCCGACATTGTTCTTCCAAAATATCGGACCGTAGTTGAGGTGCGTGGCTGTTTCTGGCATCGGCATCCCGGATGCCGACAGGCAACCATGCCGTCCACGAATGCTGAATTTTGGCGGGAGAAATTCAAGCGGAATGTCGACAGGGACAAAAAAACGGAAAAACAGCTGAAAGAGCTCGGCTGGAATCTGATTGTGGTCTGGGAATGCGAGCTGAAATCAGATGAATTTCTAAAATCCCTCCCATCATTAATTCTTAATAAAGGGAATTGCCAATGAATTATGGAAAATCACTTTCCGAGCAGGAATTAAAATCAAATAGCCTGTGTTTTGGGAACAACAGGAAGCATTCTCTCTAAAGCGAACCTTAAGGATTTAGATTTAATGGTTCAGGAGAAACTCCGCATCGCAGACAACGAAAGCCGAAGCGCCCAATACGTTTATCAATTGGGGCTGAATAAGCGAGATTGGCTTTATAAATTGTTTTGCCGTGAGTTGAAACGCAAGTCATTCATTGTTCTGCATCGGAATTGCATTGCATTTTTTATGAAAACATGCAGGGCACGAGGATTTTTACTTCATTGCCCGCTTGACAGACACGAATTCAGATGATAGATTAAGAAAAGAGAACGATGCCTGCGTTCATCTTGCGCGCGGCATAGGATCGACATTGAAAGACAAGGAAATTCGGGCGGAAGAAGAAGTCGATCTCTGGAAAATCATGACATAGCCTGAGGCGGGAAGCCTCAGAGCGCAGCGCGCCTTGATGAATCGCCAAACTCGTTGACATGCGCCCGTAAGCGAAAGCAAAGCCTTTGCGGCTCTGCTTGTCGCAACGGGCAGGTTTTGGCGAACCTATCAAGGGCGGCAAGTCAGAGCCTTTTTCATCAGATCCGCAGAGCATCTCATTAAAAGACGCTGGATGCAAAGTTCTTGTGAAATTTTTTCGGGGGGCGCAAAGGAGAATTCACTCCCATCCGAGGAATGGAAAAGAAGGCAGTCCGCACGAAGCTGTCGCAGGGGATGCGCGTCTCTTCGCCAACTTGCTTCGGAACGCCCTTCGATTGAAACAATAGGGCATTCACATTACTCTTATTTGTTTTTGCAGTCCGCAATTTGACAGAATCGCCGCAACTGAAACATTGACAGGTTCCGTTCCATGCATTTCGATTACGCGTCCGTCTCATTGCGATTATCGATCGTCGCAACGAGATAGAAGCGCAGGCCCTTCAGAAGATTTTCTTGTTCATCCGTCATTTCCGGCGTTCTTGCTCCATGCATCGCTTCATGATGCATGAAAAGACGCCAGGCATGGGGCTGGCCCGTCGCACATGACTGCCTTTTGTTTCGAAGTCCTTGCGTTATGGAGAATCCGAAAGAGGGCTGGTCGCCGCGTCAGGGGATGACTGCCGTCAGACGACGAGCGGATTCGCGCGCCAGAGCGATGATTTCATCCTCGTTCGGAACGCGGCGTTCGCGCATTAGAATCCTTCCGTTGCAAACGACCGTATCGATGCAGGAGGAATCAGCGGAATAGACCATGTTCGAAATCAGGTTGTGATTCGGCACAAGTCGTTCATTGCGGAGATCAACGAGAATGAAATCGGCCAGTTTTCCCGGCTCGATGAGCCCTGCGTCGATGCCGAAGGCCTCCGCGCCTGAACGAGTCGCCGCGCGAAATGCCTCTTGAGCGCGCATGCTCTTCGGATCGCCGGTCGCGTCCTTGGCGCGCAGGGCGCAGAGTTTCATGGCTTCCAGCATGGAATGGCAGTTGTTGGAGGCGACGCCGTCCGTTCCAAGGGCCCAACGGCAGCGCGCCGGAGCAGCGTCATAGCGAAACATGCCGGAGGATAGCTTCATGTTGGAGGCCGGGTTATGAGAAAGGACGGAACCGCGTTCGGCCAGAAGAGCGACGTCATCGTCCGTCAAATGAACGCAGTGCGCGAAGATGGAGCGATTCGACATGAGCCCGCATTCGTCGACATAGCGCGCAGGAGAAACGCCGCGCTCCTTCATGCAGTCGTCGAATTCCTTTTTCGTTTCAGCAAGATGCATATGAATCAAGTCGCCGCTGGCATTCGCCTTTTCGGCTATGTCGCGCAACATGGATTCGGGCACAGTGTAGATCGCATGAGGAGCATAGGCAAGCTTGATGCGCGAGGAGAAGGAGTCGCGATTCTCCAAAAGCCAGTCGTTGTCTACTTTTGCAGCAAGATCGGAATTTGCAATGGATTGAATCCCGATGCATGCGCGCACGCCCATTTCTTCGGCGGCGCGGAGCGTTTGAGCGGCGAACCAGTACATGTCATTGAAGAAGACAGCGCCGGAACGGATCATTTCCAGAATAGCGAGGCGCGAGGCGTGGTAGACGTCTTCTCTCTCCAGTTTAGCCTCTACTGGCCAGATGTGCCGGGAAAGCCATTCAAACAGCTCCATGTCGTCGGCATAGCCGCGGAGAAGAGTCATTGCGGCATGCGTATGCGTGTTGTAGAATGCAGGGAGAACCGCGAGTTCGCCGTGCGCGTCGATCGTCGCATCGGCGGGGGCGGGCAGGCTTTGTCCGATGAATTGAATGCGATCGTCTTCCGTGCGGAGGTTGACGATGGAATTATTGAGCAAGACGTTGCGTATCAAAAGGCTCATAGGGCGGGCTCCATGATGTCAAAGAATTTTCAATTGAAAGATTTCCTGTGCAATCAAGCCGGCGGCGAAGGTGTCGGAGAGAATCGTTTCTTCAATGTCGCGCGGCGGCACGATCAGCCCTGGCAAGGCGTCGCCTTGGGCGAGAAACTCTGCGGCGGCGTTGTGCAATGCCATCGTCGCATCGATGTATCGCATGCGTGTCGGTTCCGCAAGGCGAAAATTAATCGGAAGCTTGTCATTCAAGGCGCGTTCCGGAGGAACGTCCGGTCCGAATTCGTCTTCAGCGCCCATGTTGATCAGGAGGGCGTTGCTTGCAACGAGTTCCCTGGCATGCGGGGCGAGCGCGCCTGCGACGCCGGTCGCGGAGATGACCGCCCAAGCGCCGTTCAAGAGATTGGAACGGAACTCCTTGCCTTCTTTAGGATCCACGATGATGCAACGAGCGCCGGCCTTCGCAAGGCGCAGTTCGATGCCTCGTCCGACGCGCCCGTGTCCGAAAAGGAGGATTTTCCGCCCGCGCGGATCGAGACAGAGCTCTTTCATCGCCCGCATGCATCCATCGCCCGTGCCCAGCGCCGTTTCAATGGCTTTGATCCGACTGGAATCGGTTGCGAAAACAGGGACGCAGCGTCCGGCATAATGCGGGATGCCGGACCTCGTCAGTTCGGCGAATCCGAATGTCGCCGCCGCATCGCAATGCGCGCCGGCGCAGTCGAGTACGATGTCATATTCGCCATCGATCGGATCCCTGCGGACATCGATGCCGAAAGACGACAAATAATCCGGCATTTCGGAAGCCCATGGCATGGCTCCGTAAGCGACCGTGAGATCGGCGCCGCCCGCAAGAAGAACGGCATGCTTCATGGTCGTATTGAAAAAGAGCGGAGTGGCGTCAAGGACGCGCAACCCTGCGAGAGGACGCATCACGCTCCAACGCCGGAACTGCGCGGAAAGCGCAGGGGCTTCCTGTTCGCCGTAACGACGAATTGCGTTTTCGAACAGGCGTTCGGCGGCATCGTGATTCATGCGGCGCTCAAGCCTTTTTCACGATCGGTCCGGTCGGAGAATCTTCGACGATCCAGCCTGCGTTCTTCAGGCGTGCGCGAATGGCGTCCGCTTCGGCGAAATTCTTGGCCTTCTTGGCTTCCGTGCGTTTTCGCACCAATTCCATGACATCTTCCGGAACGCCGTCGTCAGTCTTGCTTTTCAGAGCATCGTCGACGTCGAAGACAGCGAGGACGCGATCGAAATCGCGGAAGGCGTCAAGGGCGAAATTTGCTCCGTCCTTCTCCAATCCCTTCGCAATCAACGAATTAAGCTCCTTTGTGAATTTGAAGACAGCCGCGAACGCTTCGGAGGCGTTCAAATCGTCGGCGAGTCCGGCGCCGAACTTCGCCTTCGCGTCCGCCGCCAGCTTTTCAGCTTCGCTTGCAAGAGCGGCGCCCTGCGGCGTTGCGGCGAGGCGCCGGAACAGCGCTCGGAATTTGTTCAGGGAAGCGCGCGCCTGCTCCAATGCTGCGGGGTCGAAGTTGAGCTTTGACCGGTAATGAGTTCCGATGAGGCACCAGCGGATTTCGGCTCCAGACCATCCCTTTTCGAGCAAATCGCGCAAAGTGAAGAAGTTGCCCAGGGATTTCGACATTTTCTGTCCCTTGACGGTCAGATGTTCGCAATGAAGCCAGAAGTTGACGAATTTGCATCCATTGGCGGATTCGCTTTGCGCGATTTCATCCTCATGATGCGGAAACATGTTGTCGACTCCGCCGGTGTGGATGTCGAATGTCGTTCCCAAGTATTTGCGGCTCATGGCGGAGCATTCCAAATGCCAGCCGGGGCGGCCCGGCCCCCACGGGCTGTCCCACTTGACGTCGCCGTCCTTTTCGTCCCAGGCCTTCCAAAGGGCGAAGTCGGCGACGGAATCCTTGGCGTATTCGTCGGAGCTGACGCGCGCGCCGACGCGTTGGGATTCGAAGTCAAGCTTGACCAGTTGACCGTAATTTTCGCACTTGGAAATCGCAAAATAGACAGACTTGTCGTCCGACTGATAGGCGAAGCCCTTTTCCATAAGGACGCGGATCATGTCGATCATTTCCGGAATGTGCGCGGTCGCTTCCGGATAGCGTTCAGCCGGCTCGAACCGAAGCGTCTTCAAATCCTCGAAGAAGGCGTCCTTGTATTTGCGCGTGAATGCGTCAAGGGAAAGCCCGTTCGCACGGGAATCGCGGATCGTCTTGTCGTCGACGTCCGTGAGGTTCATGACTTGCGTTACGCGAAACCCGTGGTATTCCAAAGTCCTGCGGAGGAGATCCTCGAAAAGGTATGCGCGGAAACTGCCGATATGCGCATAGTTGTAGACGGTCGGCCCGCAAGTGTACATGCGGACATGGCCGGGTTCGATGGATTGAAATTCCATCAGACGTCGGCCAAGGGTATTGTAAAAACGAATCATTGCAAAAGTCTCCCGTTTGCTTGTCGCCATGCAATATACAACGAAAACACGGCTTTATCCAGTGAAATTCCTGTTTTTTGCGGCGGTTTGTTCATGCGAAGCAACGCAGAACGCGCATCAGAACCAGAACTCCGGCCCAGACCGCAAGACCGCATGGCTCCAATGCGAAAAGCGGAAAGAGCGCGACGCCGAACATGCCGCCGAAGAGAGCGCCCGCATTGGTCGGAAGATAGAGGTCCGCCGGTTCCGCACAGGCGCTCCGCACTTGCTCGCCGAGAAGAATGGCGAGAACTGCAAGCACGGCAAGAGCCGCCGCACGCCCGATCGGGAAGAAGAGCAGGACAAGGCAGATTGCGACGGCTGAGACCGAAAGCAGGCGACGCCACGGAGGAAATTCGTGTTCTGGAAAGCGCTTTAAAAGGAGCGCGAAGACGCAAAGCGCGGACGCCATCCATGGCTCGACGCCGCGCGCCCCGATCAAGGGTTTTCCCGAGGCCAGGAAGGTCGCCAATGCCAGGACGCCGGAAAGGAAGAAAAGGTTCTCAAAAGCGCGGAAGACTTGCTTATGGAAGGTCTTCCACGAAACGAAATAGCGCGCGAAAAGCCACGCGAGCGCCATGAGCGCGAAGAGGCAGTAGCCATAACGCTGAAAGAGCCGCGATTCCTTGTCAACCCGTTCATCCTCGTCTGCTTCAGCAAGCGCCAGAGGCTGCGCGAATCCGGCGCTTTCTTGCAGACGGAACGAATCCTCCAGCCAGTCGGCCGGATATTCCCTGTCGGCCTCCAGATTCAGCATGATGGAGACTAAGTCCGCAGGAAAGCGGCTGGATCGGTAGAGTCCGAACGATGCGGCCTTCTTGTTTAAAACTTCGGACTCCGTTTCCGGACGGGTCGGCCCATTCGAGCACAGCATGTAGAATCTTCCATCCAGCGGAATCGGAATGACATGCCGAAACGCCTTGCGCGCAGAGGCGAGCAGCGCGGCGGATTTGCGGGAATCCGGCAAACGCATGGCGAGGACGCCGTTTTCATGAAGCAGGCGCGCGCGTTCCTTTAAGGCGTCCGGATGAACGAGCGCATGGTCATTTAATGTTTTTCTGAGATGGAAGTCCATCAAAATCAAATGGAAGGAGTCCGGATTGATTCGCAATCCGCTTTTATCCGCCTCTTCGCTGTCAACGCGCACAAGGGCGTCAGGAGGGAGAAGCGTCATGCGACCGAATCCGCTTTGGAAGAGTCCGGGACTGTCCGTAAAGACAAGCAGATCCGGAGTCGCGTCCGTCGTCGCAGGACTGGTCAGAGAAAGGATCATCGCGCGCGAAACTGCGCGATTCGCGAACTGGGTCGGCTCGCTGTTCCAATGTCTTGCGCCGGAATCCCAAAAGACGCCGGCAACGGATGCGGCGACCGTTGCTGCAAGACAGACGGGAATGCGTCGCAATGCCTTGAGCTTGCGGAAAATCGCGCCCGATGCAAGAAGGAGGAGCGCAGGCAGCGCGAAGGGAAGCGCATTGAAGTGAAAGAAAATCCAGACCGCGCCGAGCGGAATCGCCGCGAAAAGGAGAAAGGGTAAAAGATATCCGACCGTCAGGATCAGGAGCGGCGGAATCGCAAGCAGCGGAGAGAAGACGACTGGGAATCCGATGAGGAGCGGAAGCTGCGCAGCAAGATGCAGGGCGGACAGAGCAGCGCATAGGACGGCAAGCGCTTCCCATGCGAAATCCATCATCTTTCGTTTCACTGCGGCGTTTCCTCGACGAATGAAAAAAGCGATCCGTGAAGAGCGTTCACGGACCGCATGGATTCAATGCTCGCATTTCATCAGAAGGCGACAGGGATTTTCACTTGCGTTCTCGCCGGAAGTTTCTTCTTGGGATCGATTCCGGGATTCAGACGCTGAATCGTCGGAAGATCACGGTCATATTCGACCGCGATTTCCTCAAGGGTCATTTCCATATCGAGACTGACAGGCACGCTGCTCGGGAGTTCGTCGGCCGGCTCAGCCGGCGGAAGCGATTCTTCCAGAACCGTGTCGATGACGACGGTTTCGGCAGCCGGCGGAGTTGCGGCTTGAGACGGAGCGGGGGATTCCGTTGCAGCGGGAGCCGGGGGCGCAGGCTGAGCCGGCGCTGCGGGCTGCGACTGTTTGCTCGGCGCGGAAGGCTCCGCTGCAGGCTGAACCGGCGTCCTGTCATCCTTCTTCGGCGCCGTTGCGGGCTTGTCCTTCTTCGGCGCCGTTGCGGGCTTGTCCTTCTTCGGCGGAGTCTGCTTGTCAGCAGGCTTTTTGTCCGGCTTCGTCGTCGGCTCCGGAATATTAAGACGCTGGCCGATCTTAAGCATTGCCGTGACGCTCAGTCCATTGGCGCGCGCAAGCTCGGAAACGCGCAGATGATTGCGATAGGCGATTCCGCCCAGCGTTTCGCCTTTCTTGACGACATGGACGCGCATCTTTCCATCCGCGGCGGCTTGCGGAGCCGGAGCCGGCAGCTTGCGTTCCGGCTTCGGCGCGATCTTCGGCGGCTTGCGATCGGGATCCTGAATGGTCGGCGTGAATTCCGAATGCCTGCCGCCGGCAGGAATCAGAAGAATGTCGCCAGGCTGAAGAATCGCAGAAGGTTCCATGTTGTTGAATTCGGCGAGTCGCTTGACTGTGACGCCGTAGACGGAAGCGATCTTCCACATGGAATCATTTTTTTGCACCCTGTATTCCACTGCGCCTTGCGGAAGAGTCTTCGGCGCCGGCGGCGGAAGCTGCTCCTGAGGTTGCGGCGTTGCAGGAATCAGAACCGTTTGAACCGTCTGAACCGGAGCGACGGACGGCTCCTCCAAGGGCGGCGGAAGAGCTGCTGCGGACGGAATGCCGCCCGGCGTCGCCTCCGGCACGCGGTCATTGACGAACGAGCCTTCCGGGACCGGAATCGGATCCGGGCCGCATGAGGCAAGAAACAGGGAAAGACAGGAAAGGGAAGAAATCGCGAAGCAAGCGCGGAACGCAGACTTTTGGGCATTCATGGATAGCATCCTCCGAAAATGGGTCGAGAAGCCAAGCGCCATGGCGGCGCAAAGAAGAAAACAAGTCGTCTTAGCTTAATATGTAGTTTAAAGCAAAATCGTCAGATTGCAAGCCGAGTTTTTATTTTTTTGCTCTTTTTTGGCCTTTCTCCGGAGAAACGGTCGCAACGGCCGCACCGCCGCCGAAAATCGAAGCAAGAACGCCGCGCAAGACGCCGCGCGTCATGGCTTCCGTTTGCGCGCGTGCGCGCCAAGGCGCGAGGAAGCCTTCGCCAAGATATTCCGAGAGCGCCGATGCGGCGGCGCGCGCTCCGGACTTCGAGGCTTCGTTGTCCATGGCGAACAGGACGGCCTTTTTCGCGGCATCGAACTCATCCTGAGAGAAGCCCTTGTCCGTCAGGCGGAGCGCTTCTTCGCGAAGGAGCTCGACGACGCGGTCGAGCGAGCGCGCTTCCGTTCCGGCGAGAAAGGTCATGGAACCTGTGGAGAACCCCTGAAATCCGCGCAATGCGGCGTAGTATGCAAGTCCATGCGTTTCTCTAACGGTTTGAAAGAGATGTGAAGACATTCCGTTGCATGCTTCCAGAATCAGAGAAACGCTTTTGAATTCATCGGATTCCACTCCGAACGGAGTTTGCATGCCCACTGCGGCGACGGCTTGCTCCGCCGGAAGCGTTCCCGCCCATCGGCGCAGCCCGGAAAACGGCTTGGGCGGCGTCGGACGCGCAAGGGGAACGTTCGTCCATTGTCCTGCGGAAAAGATGCGTTCCGCGGCATTGGACGCCTCCCGTTCCGAAAGATCTCCGGAAAGGGCGAGAACCGCGCCGGAAGCATTGCGGACGATGCGGGAGAAAAAGGCTTCAAGGCGCATCGGATTCGCGTTCGCAATGCATTGGAGCATGTGTTCCGGATTTCTACCATAAGGATGGTTTTCAAAAAGAAGGGAGGGAATGCGCGAAAGGGCGAGTTCCGCCGGACGCGTCAGCGCGGAACGAATCTGATCCATGCGGATCTTGCGTTCCCGTTCCAGCGCTTGTTCCGGGAAACGCGGCGCTTCCAGCATGGAGCAGACGGCGTCGAGAACATGATCGAGGCGTCCCTTGGCGCAGTTCGCGCTCAGAATGATGGAGTTGTTTCCTGGGACGACGGAAAGTGAAATCGCATGATCGTCAAGCAGCGCAGCGAGTTCGGTCTCCCGGTAGCGCGCATTGTCGGCGAAGAGCAGACGAGAGATCAGCTGGGAAAACCCCGATTCGTCCTCCTGTTCGAAAGCGCGCGCTCCGGGAAGGAAGAGGGAGATGTCAATCAGCGGCAGGGATTTGTCCGGAAGAAAGATCGAACGCCCCCCGTTCGCGGCTTTGAAAAGATGCGGCGCGGGCTCCTTCCGAGCGGGTGGGCGGACCTTCCTCTTGTTCATCGTTTCCCGGGGACGCATGCGGACGACGGTCATGGCGGATTCGGCAAGCCAGCGTTCGGCCGCGGCCAGAAGGTCGTCTGGGGAAAGCGAGCGGATCGCATTCAGACGCCAATCGTTGGCGCGCAGCGAGCCGAAGCGAAGCATGCATTCGCAGATTTCCCGCGCTACGCCCTCGGGAGAGTCCAGGCGTCGGATCGCATCGGTTTCCTCCTGCGCGACGGCGCGTGCGAGCTCGCGCTGCGAGACAGGGACGCGCCGAATGTCGTCGAATGTCTTGCCTAGGACGCGCATCGCCTCTTCCAGATTTTCAGGAGGCAGGGTCATATGAGCGAGGAAAAGACTTTCCGGAAGATAGTCGTCCATGTCCGCATAGACGCTTGAGACAAGCATGGACTCGGTTTTCAACGCACGATAAAGTCGGGAACTGATTCCGCCGCCTAGAATCTCCGCCAGCAGAATCAGCGCGGGATGCTCCGGGTGCGTCGCGGCGGGAACGTTCCAGCCGACAGCGACGCGCGCCATGGGATCAGGGAAGGAAATATCGCGGACGCGCTCGCCGCGTTGCGGAGGTTCCGGCGGAACCGGCGTTTCGGTGCGGGCGTCGGGCGTCCAGCCGTCCAGCGCCTCGAACAGGACCTTGCGCAGAGCGTCTGGGTTGATTTTCCCGGTCGCGACGAAAAGCATGCGTTCCGGCGTATAACGGCGGCGGAAGCAGTCGAGCATGCGTTCGCGCGTGACCTTCTTAAGCTCGTCTGGTACGCCGATGATCGGGATGCGCAGAGGACTTTCACGATGAAGCTCCTCCATAAGCGTTTCGTACAGAATCTCATCGGGGTTGTCTTTGCACATGGCGCATTCGCGCAGAATGATATTCTTTTCGCCTCGGAACTTTTTGGCGGGGAAAAGCGGAAAGCGCATCATGTCGCAGAGCATGCGAAGTCCGTCCGCGGCATGCGCGGACGGAAGATTCATGTAGTAGCAGGTATAGTCGTAGGAAGTGCAGGCATTGAGATTGCCGCCGCAGGATTCGACGCGATCGGAGATGTCGGCGCTTCCCGGAAAGGACTTCGTGCCGTGAAAGACCATATGCTCAAGAAAGTGGGAAAGGCCGCTGCCGAGATCAGGCCCTTCGTCGATGCTTCCGCTTCGAACCAAAACGCGGCAATGGGCGGTTTCCGCGCCGGGCATGGGATGGAAGACTGCGGAAGCTCCGCACGGAAGCTTCTCGACGGCAATATGATTCAAAGGCGATGAAAATGCCATGGTTCGATTTCCTCTTCTTTTTGCCGCGATCCCGTTGGCGCGGTTCGCGTTTCCAAACGTCGGCGCGCCTCTCAATCCAAAACGGGCAGAGCCGGCGTCGGATTGCCGACGTGCGGAACGGACGCACGACTGCGACGCAGAATTTCGCCTGCGAGAAAGATCAGATCATCCGTGCAGTCAAAGTCTTCGATGCTGTCGTTCGGTCCGGCGGAAAGCAGACCTGCGTCGATCATGTTGTAAACGACGTTTCCGACATCGCGTCCGGTCTGGAGATTCCAGTAGCGGAAGACGTCGCAGACGAAGACGGAATAGACGGAGACGGCGTATTCCAGCACGCTGCGAATGAGTTCGGAGCCGGAGACATGGCGGTTTCCGGAGGGACGAGACCCTCGCGCTTCGCGTCCGATCGCGTATTCGACGGACTTGTTGACGAAATCGTAGGCCCGGACGTCGTAATGCGAATCCTTTCTAAGGATTCCGAGTATCGCCTCGTTCCATTCGCGGTCTTCCATAAGCTGCTCCGTGTCGCATCAGCGGTAGCGCATCTGCTGCTGAACCTTTTGCATCTTCGGCTCTTCCAGCATAAGGGCATACCATGTTTCGCCGAGCGGAGCGTTGCTGAACTGCTTGACGCGCCCATTCTGAAGAGCCTCGCGGTTATGGGCGAGCGTCTCATTGGATGTCTTTGCCTTTGCGTCGTTCAAAACCTTGATCGCGTCATCAATGCGATTTTCCTTGACGAGAATCCAGGAATAAAGCGCAACGGGCAGGACGGCGGCGTCCGCCTTGAGGCGAGCGCACTTCCAACGGAAGAACTTGTCGAGCTTCGGATCCTTGCGCTTGTACATGCGCGCCATTTTCATGCATATGCTCTGCGGATCGAAGAACACGCATTTCGGCAGCAGCTTGTCCACTTCGTCGAACTTGCGCTGCTGATAGAGGAACATCATGCGCATGGTGTTGACCTGCTTGACCATGAAGAAGTTCCAGCGGCAGAGCGGCTTGAAGAGATCCAGCGATGCGATGATCCGGTCCAGTCCGGCGTTCTGTTCGCGTTCGAGCGCCTGACGCATCTGAGCGACGCTGCCCGTCGGATGCCGCATCATGCGGTTCTGCATGCCCTGGAGCTTCTGCTGAACTTCGAGCATGATCGTTTGAATCTTTGCATTGATCCGTTTCGCGGCGAGACGCATCGCGAGAAGAACCGCCACATGGACCAGCATCATGGCAAGCAGCGTCAAGACGATGCACCATCCCAACGGCATGGAGTGATAAGTCACGGTCCCGACGACGACGCCGACGACAAGAGAAAGTAGCATGGAATACATGTTGGAAAGGCCTCCTGAGAAATGTTGCTGCGGCAATGTCGTTTCCGTGCGAGCGCGGAATTCCGAGGAATCCTGAAAGGACGCATGCGCATCCTTAAAGGTTCGCGCGCGTGGATGCAAAGCCGCGCTGGCGCGCATTCAATTCGACCGCCGAACGAAAGCGCGTTTTCACATCAATATCCAAATAAAATACACGCTTTTTGAAAAAGTTCAAGATTTTCGCGCGTCAAAGGCGCAAATAAGAGCGATTCCGGCGGAAGGAATGCAGAAAGCATGCGCAAAGGACGGCGATTTGGAGGAAGCGTTCGAGAATCTTTTTCATTGCGCGCCGTTGCATAAGTCGCTGCCATGAGCAAACGGCTTGCAAAAAACGCATCGATCTCCGGCGAAAGGCGAGACCGATGAAGGCGTGAGCGCATTCCCTCGCCGGCATGTACGAAGCGGAATCTTTCTGGAGCCGCTTCTGCGCTTGGACCGAGCGGAAAGCGAATGCGTCGGGACAATCAATGAACTTGCACGGAACAGGCGCAGCCGCAAAGACGTCAAAGCTCCGCCTGAAGGCGTTCGACTTCTTCGGCAAGCTTTTCCAGCACGCGCTTCTTGTAAACGTAGACGCTGTTTTCAGAAAGGCCGAGCCGCTTGGCTATGTCGGCGGGCGGAACGCCCTGACTGAGCAACTGAAACGCCTGAATCGTGCGTCGCTCGAAATGCCCGGCGATGTTTTTCAGCGCCAGTTCCGGAAGATATCGCTCCCATTCCTCTTTGGCGAACTGCTCGATTTCCGGACGCACGGCCAGCTCCGGCGTGTCGGGTTCGTCGCGGTCGAACGCGTTCAAGGGGATGCCTTCGGGACCGCGCGAACGCAGATAGTTGCGTGCGGCATTGCCGGCGACGGAACAAAGCCATCCGCGGAATCGTCCGCGCTTCGGTTCGTATTTGAATTTCGGCATTGCATTCCAGACCTTGACAAGAGTCATTTGCACGACCTCGTCCGCATCGTGATGCGAAAGCCCCATGCGACGTACGACGTTGTAGATGTACTTGCGATAATACGACGCAAAATCCGCCCATGCGTATTCGTCGGAAGGATCCTTCGTCTTCCGGAGCAGGGTTACGCGAGTGTACATCGGATCATTGTCGTCGTTGAACGGCGGCAACGGCGGCGTATCCGACAGACTCTGCGGCTTTTGCTTTGCTTCGTCGTCCGTCATGTTGCGTCACAGTCCCAAAATCAGGCGGATTAGAGAGTCCCCCGTCATATGTCCGAGCGAACCGTTCGGCGCATCCTTTTCCGAATAGCGCATGACGGAATCCGGCTTGATCGCCGGACCGCAGACCGCGACAGGCACGGGCGTCCGCGTGTGCTGTCGGAGGGAGATGGGCACCGGATGGTCGGGAAGCACGGCAAGCGTGCATCCGCGCGGGCGGAGCGCTTCGAATACGGGTTTGATGATGCGATTTTCGAAATCGGCGATGGCTTGCAGCTTCAGGTCCAGGCGACCCTCGTGTCCGGTTTCATCGATTGCCTCCAGATGCACATAGACGAAGTCGTGATCTTCGATCGCGCGGATCGCTGCCTGCGCCTTTCCCTCATAGTTCGTATCGATGTATCCGGTCGCGCCTGGAACGGGGATTACGTCCATCTTTGCGCACTTGGCGATGCCGGAAATGACGTCGACCGCGGTGATGACGGCTCCTCTGCGCCCGGCGTAAAGATCGGAGAACGCCGGAAAGGATGGAGTGCGTCCGGGACTCCAAGGCCAGACGGAGTTCGCTTTCGTCGCTCCGGAGACGACAAGCGCATGGCGTTCCAAAAACGCCTTTGCGCGCTCGAACAGATCGCGAAGGAAGGCGGCGGTGCGAATCGCTTCCGGAGAATCGTCCAGCGGCTTCCACCAAAGTTCGTCGAGCTTCATTCCATGAGATGAGTCGGGCTTGGCGTAGGAGACGCGCGGCGAAAACTCTTTTCCATGCAGGATCAGCAGATTGCGATAGCTCACGCCGGAATGGAATGTCAGCTTGTCCGAACCGAATTCCTTCTGAAGGTCGGCGATCAATCTTTCGGCATGCTCCTTTGAGACGTGTCCGGCGGAATAGTCCTGCATTTCGCCGTTTCCGACCGTCGTCAAGTTGCAACGGAACGCGATATCGTCCTCTGCAAGGCGGATTCCCTGACTTACGGCTTCGATCGGCCCGCGTCCGGGATAGTACAGGGCGGGCGCATAGCCGAGAACGGACATGTTCGCAACATCGGAGGACGTCGGAAAGCCGTCGGGCAGACTGAGAAACGTGCCTGACGCGCCTTCCCGCGCAATGCGGTCCATGCATGGCGTGTCAACCGCTTCCAGCGGGGTCTTCCCGTCCAGCGAATCAATCGGAAGATCGGCCATGCCGTCGCCGAGGAAGACGACGGCCTTTCCATTCAAGTCAAGGGTGTTCATACATAGCTCCGAAACGTCGAAAATCCTTTTCTTATTCTGCTATAACAATAGCGCCGTGCGATGGAAAAGTCAATGCTTTTTCCGCTTTTCCGCGGCTTTTCCATCCATGCGTACGCGCGGCGGATGCGAGATGGGAAGAGGTCGATGCCGCGCCTGCGCGAACCGTACGGGAAAAACGCCTGCGCGCTTTAAGCTTGCGCGGGGATGGCGCGCTTGCCTTTCTCATGTCGTGCGGACGGAAGAGACTCCTCCGCACGAGCCGATCCATCTTGGAAGAAATATTTTAAATTTATGAGAACAAAGAAGGTGCAATCCGTTTTTTCGGAGTGAAGGAAAATGCGGCTTTCACGTCGCGCACTCAGGTTTCCTGCGCATTCGGCGAGTCGCGGGGATGTCGTCGAATATCGCGAGTCAGGGCGCTTTCTCCGCAGTCTTGTTCCCGTTCGGCGCCTCTTTTTGTCCGATGCGCTGTCCCCAAACCGGTTCGCCCGCATCGGTCAATCCTGTGAAGGCGACGGTCTGGCGTCGCCTGTCCTGATCCCAGCCGAAGAGGCATTTTCCAGTCGCCGTGACGCCGTTCGGAAGCGTCACGGACATCGAGGTTCCGTTCGGTTTCGCGACGGCGTTCCAATGTCCGGGTTCGCCGGAGAATGTGCCGTCGCGCTTCAGAACATGCGTGCTCGACGCATCGATTCGCTTATTGTCGGGATCGTGATCCACGCGGAAGACGATGAACTCCCAGGCGCATTCCTCCGCGCCGGCGACGATCGATTCGACTGGGACGCGCAGACTTTTCGCGACGTCCTCGCCCGCATAGACGCACGGACTGAGGAGAGGCCACCCGTCGTCGCTCCAAAGAATCTTGCGGAGAAAAAGATAGGATGTTTCGGAGCCCCATTTCGCATTGCTGCCGAATAGGATGTCGCCCTGCTTGTCCCGAAAGACCGTGGAATGACCGAGCCCTGCCCATCCTGCGTTCGCATCCGACCAGAGATACGGACCGACGAGCTTCGTGCCATGGACGCGATCGCGTCCGGTCGTCTCCTGATGATACACAAGCGGATTTCCGTTGCGGTCGAAATATGGGCCATCGATGGATTTGGAGCGGCCGACGCGCGTGTGATAGGACCAGGTGAGATTGTCGAAGCCGAGGAAAAGATAATAGAAGCCCGTGTCAGGATTCCACAAAAGGCTGGCGCCCTCCTGCCCGTAAGCAGTGCGTTCATGGTTGCGCATGGCGCGCTGCGCCGTCTCTCGCGCTTCGCCATCGGGAAGCGTTTCATAGGCGTCGCGGCAGGCGCTCGTCGTTCCGAACGTTCCAGGCTCAAGGAGCTTGGAGGGATCGTCGGGATCGAGTCTTAGAATCGCGATCCCGCCGAAGAAGGAGCCGTAGGCCATCCATGGGTCGCCATTCGCGTCGGTCGTTACGACCGGATCGATGGCGTTGAAGCCGCGTCCATCGCCCTTCCAGGTCAGAACAAGCAGGCCGCAGTCGGTCCACCCGCTGTCGAGCGACTTGCTTTTCGCGCAGCCAATGAAGGAGTTGCGTTCGCCGAAGACCGAGCAGCAGTAGTAGAGATAGTAAGTCTGGTTCTTTTCATGAAAGTAGACGCAGGGCGCCCAGAAGGGACGCTGTTCGCTGATATTGCGGCGCTTTTCCGTTTCCGGAAAGCTTCCTATGCGTCGCGCCTTGCGATCCGGTCCGATTTCCATCGGCGCGAATTCGAAATGAAACGGTCGATCCGGATCTTGGGAAAACAGCGGAAGATTGTTTTCGCTGAAGACCGTGCCGGAGAGACTCCATGTCGTCAGGTCGTTCGACTCCCAGATCGGAATGCCGCGCGTAAGCACGTCGGTTCCGAACGCGAAATAGCGGCTGCGCCCGTTTGCGCCGCGCCCGTAGATGACTTCGACGTCGTGGGAGGGGCCGCACATGCCCGCCGTGCGGGAGGGACCGCGCGGCACGCGAAAGGTCAGACGAGGCTCCATGAAGCGCTTCGGCTTTGCTTCGGCTTCAGCTTGAACGGCTGCGGAAAAAAGAGAAAGCGTCCCAGTCGCAAGCAGAAGCGCGAGAAAATGGCGTCGCCGAGGAATGCGGCGACGCATCGAAAAGGTGCGTTCACTCTTCATATCGATCCTTGTTCGTTGATGTCTGATCGGCGAAGCGCGGTCGGACAAGCGCTGCGGATGAATGCGGCGTTCTCCGGGAGGACGTCTCATCCCCGCTCCGGAGAACAGCTGTTTGCAGAGCGGTTCAGTCCGCCCATTCGGTGATGGCGGCGACTGCGGCGCAATCCACGATATCGTCCACGGAGCAGCCGCGGGAAACGTCGGTGAACGGACGTCGAAGGCCCTGAATCAGGGGCCCGATCGCGGTGGCGCCGGCGAGCCGTTCCGTCGCCTTGTACATGGTGTTGCCGCAGTTGAGATCCGGGAAAATGAGGACGTTGGCATGTCCTGCGACCGGGGAGCCAGGCGCTTTCTTCGCCGCGATTTCCGGAATGATCGCCGCGTCGAACTGGAGCTCTCCGTCGATGGCGAGCTCCGGCGCGAGAGCCTTGGCCTTCGCAGTCGCTTCCACGACCTTGTCGATGATCGGATCGTGCGCGGAACCCTTGGAGGAGCAGGAGATCATGGCGACCTTCGGTTCCTGTCCCGTGTACTGCTTGAAGGTCTTTGCGGTCGTGACGGCGATTTCCGCCAGCTGATCGGCGTTCGGGTTGATGTTGAGTCCGCAGTCGGCATAGAAGAAGACTCCGTCGCAACCCCATTTCGGATTAGGCATTTGCATAATGAAGAATGCGGAGGCGATATGGTTGCCTTTCGCCGTCTTGAAGAGCTGAAGCGCAGGCTTGGTCTTCTGTGCCGTGTTGTGCGCGTATCCGTTCGGGTTGCCGCCGCCGGAGACGTATCCGTGCGCATCGCCCGCGCAGACCATCGCCGCCGAGAAGACGCACGTGTCCTTGAGCCATTCGCGCGCCTGCTCCGGCGTCAAACCCTTGTTCTTCCGGATTTCGACGCAGACGTCGACATACTTCTGCAGATTCGGCGACTTGAGGACATCGACGACTTCGACTCCGTCCAGAGAGACGCTGTTTTCCTCCGCGAGCTTGCGGATTGCGTCTTCGTCTCCGACGAGAACCGGCTTCACGTAGCCGAGTTTTGCGAGCTTTTCCGCCGCCTTCAGATTTCGCGGATCGTCGCTTTCCGTCAGACACACCTTGCGTCCGAGAGACTTAGCTTTTTCACGGATGCTTTCCAAAAGATTCGCCATGATTGCACGCTCCTTGTCCGTAATGAATATGCTGCACTGTTGAAACGGTTCGTTTGCTGCAAATAATGTACCACGCTTTTCGAAAACTGAAAGCGTGCGCGCAATCTTTTTTCAGGATTTTCCGTCCCTCGACGATTATCGGACAATCTTTTCGCTTTTTTTCGCTTTTCGCTTGCATTTTGAAAAATCGAATGTATATTGAAATTCGTCATCGGTTTGAGATGCGCGGGTGGCGGAATGGCAGACGCGCTAGCTTGAGGTGCTAGTGGGGCAACCCGTGGGAGTTCGACCCTCCCCTCGCGCACCATTTCCTTCGTTGTTTTTCGTTGCGGCTTCGGTCGCTTTTTTTGTTTCGTATTCTCCTGTTTTCTATTGCTCTCGCTTGGTCGCTTTGCATTTTGGGCGAGGGATGACGACGTGCGGCTCTTCCTTATGCCCTCGCTCTGCAAGCAGAGTGCGCTGTTCGTCGCGGATGAGCTTCATCATTTGGTCCGCGACGCCATCATGGAACTCCTCCGGAACGTCGAACTTCACCTTGTAGTCGACTTCGCGCAGCTGCTGCCGGTTCGCCTCGGCGACTTCTCCGCGAATCACGACCGGCGCGCCGATGAAGCGAGTGCGTTCAAGAACGTTCCTGGTTTAGCGGAAATCGTCAATCGAGGAAGAGCTCAGAACGATCGGTCGTCCAGTCGATAGTCGGGGCGGGCGCGCCGTCCATCCCGTCGTAGTCGATGGCGAAGGAAATCTTTCCGGGCTTTGCTGAGCGCGGGAGCGCAAGTTCGGCGACGAAGTCAGTCGCGCCCTTGACGATTTTCGCAGGGAATCCGCAGATAGAGGCGCGGATGTTCTTCACCGGTTCGCAGAGCTTCACGCGGATGCGGACGGTCGCGCCAGGTTCGATTCTTCCGCGCAACGCGGAAGGAGAAGAAATCGAGACGGATTCCACGGCGTCGTTGATTTGGAATCGCTTGCCGAAAAGGCGGAGTTCGGAGACGGTGAAGATCCCGGCGGATCTCTTATGCAGCTTCGCGAACTTGATCCAGCGATATCGGCGATCGCGGAATTCAGGCAGGACGTTCAGTTTCACCGTCTTTTCCGTCAGCGGCGTCTCTTCTGCGGAAAGACGATCCCAGCGCTGCAGGTCATTGGACCCGAAGATGGTGGAATCCGCCATGCGATTGTCGAAGACGGACCACCCAAGCATTTCGACGGAGTCGAGCGAGACGCGGAAATTCGGTCCGAAGTCGAACAGATAGTTCAGATCCAGCCCGCTGCGGAAGTTCGGCGCGGTTCCCTTTCGTCCGTCCGTCAGCATATGAATTTCATCTCCGAGATCGGATTCGACGATGCGCGTAAAGTCGATGCTTCCATCGGGCAGACGCGGCGAAAGCGGCTCCAGCGCATCCGCGGCGGCTTGAAACTCGCGGAGAGACTGCATGAAATCAGCGTCGCTCGCAGTTTCGATCATGCGGACCGCCTTCGTCTTCATGCGAAGGAAATTCAAGAGCGAGCTTTTGCGATAATCGACGGAAGGATCGCGCCGTTCCGAGACGATGCGAACCGCATCTTTCCTGTCTGCGGCGATGCGAAGCTCGATTTCGCAGATTGCGACCGTGAATCCGTCATCAATTCCTGCGAGGAAGCGGCGCGTTCCGGCTTCCTTTCCGTTGATGGAGATGCGTCCGGAGGAATCGATGGAGACGCCGTCCGGCGCGCCCCAAAGACGGAAGGGCTCCCTGCCGTTGGAATGAAGCAGGACGCTCGTCGGAATGCCGGCGCAGGCAAGAATTTCGATTTTCTTTTCGGCTTCTCTCAGCATTGGGGGACGGAGAGTCCGCTCCGCATCGGGAATGAACGTGTCCAGATCGACGGTTGCTTCGGATTCGCTGGAAATCGTCAGGAAATGGCAATTGTCAATGATTTCAAACTTGGGAACGGGAAGGACGACATCCCGCCACTCGCCTTGCGTGTCCGGAAGAAGCCAGATCGCAGATACGTTGGAGACGCGAATCGTCGCAGGTCCGTTCGTGCGGACGCGCATTGCAACGCGCCGTGCATTCGACGCGCAACTGAGCATCGCGATCCGAGCGCCCGCCGCATCGGCTTTTACGCGAAGGAATGTTAGTCCGTCCTCTTCGCATTCAACGACTTTGGAATCGAGCAGAGTCGTGCGCTCGACAAGCAGGATTTCGTCGTTGGGAATCACGGACGGAACATAACGAAGCGTCGGACCGGCGGCTTTGGCCGGAATTAGAATCCAGTTGCCGGGATTGATTCGAAGCCGATAGGCGCGGTCGAAATACGGCGCGATTTCAGCAGGATTCCATCCCTTTTGGTACATGTAATAGTCCCAGATCCACCAGAATTCAAAAGTTGTCCAGCGTCCGCGATATCCTTCCGCGATCGTCCGGTAGAAAGCGCGCGGAACGCCGTTCCTGTCGATGCTGCTGGCGATAGTAGTCCACGGAGTTTCCACTCCGAGCATGAAGCGGCAGAAATGATCCGCCGCCTTAAGAATGCGGTGGTCAAGGAATTCGATCGCAGGAATCGCATTCTCCTTTTTTGAGGGAACGCCTTCGACCGGATCGACGAGAGTTCCTTGATTCATAATGATCCGTGCGATCATGGCGAAAAGATTCATGTCTTCTGCCGCATGCGCCTGATCTCGTCCCATTTCCGCAAGCTGAACCCGCGGTTCGATCGGTTCGCCGGTTTCGTCGTCGCGCGTCACAAGACGCGCAAGCTGCTTGATGGAGCCGCTGACTCCTTGATCCGGAGCGTCGCGATTGACAGTGAACCACTCGACGCGCTGTTCATAGCCCTCGCGGTCATCCAAAAAGATGAAGCCGGTCATCGCGCCCATGATGGCGAAGTTGTTCTGATTCATGAACCAGCCGTTCCAGTTCATGAAGGTTTTGATCGCGGGGCGGATCAGATTCCATTCAAGCTCTTCCGTATCCTCCTGCGTCCAGGCGAGCGACGGATCGTCCGTCGGCGCATGACGCAGAATTTCAGCTGCCTGAAGGAGATTGTGAAGCGGCCAGCCGGAATGGATGTGACAGTCCGCATAGGGTCGAAACTTCGCAGGATCCATTTTGCTCCATACGCGAATGATTCGCATCGCATTGCGCCGATAGACGGGATCGCCCGTGAAGAAATGCATCAACGCCTGCTTGTACGCGACCAAACCGTCCACTCCAAGGCGACTTTGCATCCCTTTGCTGTCCCATGCGTCTGAATCCGGTTCGCCGCGCCGCGTCCTGCTTTCATTGCGCGGAGCGACATCTCTTCCTGCCTGCGGATCGCGCGCCAGGTCGCGCCAGTGCGAAAGCCACGGTTCGCGTCCCTCAATGACTTTCCGACGCGCATTTTCAAGCTCTTCTTTCGTGATTCCAAGTCCGGGGTGCACGAATCCGTTGCGCGTTTCCGGAACGATGCGGACCTTTTCCGTTACGGCGGGGATTCTGTTCTCCGCTGAAAAGGCGATCAGAGGAAAACTTGACAGAAAAGACAAAACTGCGATGAAAACGACGCGTGCAATCTTCATAGGGCGGCTCCTTAGTTAAAAGCAGGCGGTTTGGTTTTTGTCTATCAATATTTAGGATAAACCGCGAATTTACGGTTTTCAAGCAACGCTGAAATTTTTTTCAATTATTTTTTATTGCCGACGCTCTGCATTCATGAAGACGCGCATTTCCAAAAAACGCGCATCTTCTTGCTTTGAATATGGTTCTGGAAGGGCGCGATCCGTCTTGAATGCGCTCGGTCTTTGCTGAAAAACGAATCGGCCGCTGCGAATATTTCTTGACCCGTTCACGAAAGCGACGTCGCCGGATGCGCTCCGCGCCTCATGGGAAGCGAATCCGAACGGAGACTGATTCGGAGCCGCGCTTTCATGCCGGGCGATGAAGCATTGCGACATGACGGCGGAGTTCCATGGGCGGAAGTTCGCATTTCAAAAGGGAAACGCAACGCTCCGTCTTGCGGCGGAATCGAATCGAAGATAAGAAAAAAACGGCCGCATCCCAAAAGGATGCGACCGTGAAACGCGCGAAGCTGGCTCCGCACGTCAGAGTCGGAACTCCGTCAGCAGCCGAGAGCGTTCTTGATGAGCGCGGCGAAGGAATCCGCCTTGAGCGCGGCTCCGCCGATCAGTCCGCCGTCGATGTCGGGCTTGGCGACGAGTTCGCCGGAGTTCTCCGGCTTCATGCTTCCGCCGTACTGAACGACAATGTCTTCCGCCTTCGCGCCGAAGAGCTGGGCAAGGACGCTGCGAATGAACGCATGGGTCTCTTGGGCGACGTCGGGCGTGGCGGTTTTGCCGGTTCCGATGGCCCAGACCGGTTCGTAAGCGATCGTGACGGCATCCATTTGCTCCGCCGTGATGTCGGCGAAGGCGCCGCGGATCTGCTTTTCGAGGACGGTGTTGGTGACGCCGGATTCGCGTTCTTCAAGCGTTTCGCCGATGCAAACGATAGGCTTGAGTCCGCTCTTGAGAGCGGCTTTGATGCGGGCGTTGACCGTTTCATCGGTTTCGCCGAAGTACTGGCGGCGCTCGCTGTGTCCGATGATGACGTATTCGACGCCGGCTTCCTTGAGCATGGCGGCGCTGATTTCGCCAGTGTACGCGCCATTGTCAGCCCAGTGGACGTTCTGCGCGCCGACTTTGACGTTGGAACCCTTGAGGATTTCAACGACGGCGGCAAGGCTGGTGAAGGTCGGGCAGACTGCGATTTCGCATTTTCCGGCGAACGGAGCGAGCTCCGTCTTGAGCGCGGAGGCCAGGGCGGCGGCCTCGGACGCAGTCTTGTTCATTTTCCAATTGCCCGCGATGAAGATGGTTCTGGACATGGTTCGATTCCTTGATGATGCGGATTATTTATCAGAAAGCGCGACGACGCCCGGAAGGTCCTTGCCTTCGAGGAATTCGAGAGAGGCTCCGCCGCCGGTGCTGATGTGGGACATTTTGGAAGCGAGGCCGCTCTTGTTGACCGCCGCGACGCTGTCGCCGCCGCCGATGATGCTGACGCCGCCATTTTCCTTGACCTTGGAGACTGCCTCGCAGACGCCGAAGGTGCCCTTGTTGAAGGCTTCCATTTCGAAGCATCCCATCGGACCGTTCCAGACGACGGTCTTGGCGCCATTGATGGCGTCGGAGTACAGCTGAATGGTCTTCGGACCGATGTCAAGCCCCATCCATCCGTCAGGAATGCTGTCCTCGACGATCTGGGTGTTGGCGTCGGGGGCGAACTTGTCGGCGGCGATGTTGTCGACCGGGAGCAGGAACTTGACGCCGCGCTCCTTGGCGAGGTCGATCATTTCCTTGGCGTATCCGAGCTGATCCTCTTCGCAGAGGCTGTTGCCGACGGAGCGGCCGAGCGCCTTCATGAAGGTATACGCCATGCCGCCGCCAATGATGAGCGTATCGACCTTGCCGAGCAGGTTGCGGACGACCGCAAGCTTGTCGGAGACCTTGGCTCCTCCAAGGATCGCGACGAACGGACGAACCGGATTGTTGACGGCGTTGCCGAGGAAGGCGATTTCCTTCTCCATGAGGAAGCCGGCGACGGACGTTCCGATGTACTTGGTGACGACGGCGGTGGAGGCATGAGCGCGGTGAGCGGATCCGAAGGCGTCATTGCAGTAGATGTCGCCGTAGGATGCGAACTTCTTGGCGAGCTCCTTCTGCTTTTCCTTGAGCTCGGCCTTCTTCGCCTTGAATTCTTCGTCGCTCTGTCCTTCCTTCTGCTTGAGCTTGCCCTGCTCTTCTTTGTAGAAACGGGTGTTTTCAAGCATGACGACATCGCCGGGCTTCATGGCCTTGACAATGTCGTCGGCGTTGGCGCAATCCGGAGCGAAGGTCACGGGCTTGCCGAGCATCTTGCCGAGATATTCCGCGACGGGCTTGAGGCTGAAAGCCTCTTCGTATCCCTTTTCCGCCGGGCGTCCGAGGTGGCTCATGAGCACGAGGCTGCCGCCCTGCTCGAGAACGTACTGAATGCT